>NZ_AKFR01000025.1:0-30363 GCF_000277665.1 Capnocytophaga sp. oral taxon 335 str. F0486
AATAATTAATTATGACAACCTTTTTTAGGACGTGACAATAATTAGAGAATTAGCAAATTTGGAAATGAGAGAATGGGGTGGTGTGGGGTCTTAGGGCATAGGCAATAGGGGGGAGTATGACGGAAAAGGTGGAGTGTAGTGACGGCAAAGATGAAGGGAATGTGGAGGAGATTTCAACTTTACTAAAATTCCAACTTTTGGAAAAGTTTGCGATGCAAAAGCGATTTTGAGACTTTTCAGGTATCTCCGGCGTAACGACACAAAGAAAAAAAGGGGAATGTGGCAATGTTATAATGAAGGGCTATTGTTTGTAAAATCTTGTGTTTTGGGAGTTGATTTTTTCGTAGATAGCAGTTAATTCAAAAAAAAGTTGTATTTTTGACCCCTCAATAAAACTATACAGAAAGAACTTTGTTACATTATAAACGTCAACTCACTTTCATTATCAGCTTATTAGTGGTAAGCTCCTGTCTTTGGTATGCGGAATCATTCGCCTTTAAGTCGGGTAGTTTTCACTATACAACTCCGTGGGCAGTGCGCGATACTATCAAAAAAGATACTGTAGAGCCTAAAAACGACCGCCGTGGGCGACGTATTAAGCGTAAGAAACCTTCGGAGAAAGCTAAAGATTCCCTTAAAAACGATACGATTAAAAAACCTAAGAATGCCTTGGAAGACATCGTGAAATACAAGGCTAAGGACAGTATTGTGTTCAACAAGGTGAAGAACGAAATCATCTTGTACAACGAAACTAATGTGCAATATACTGATATTGACATCACTGCGGGAATAGACGTGATTAACTATGAGAAAGGCGAAGTGTATGCCGGACGCCTAAAAGACAGCGTGGGAGAATATACCCAACACCCTGTATTTAAACAAGGTAGTGATGTGATAGAGCCTGATTCGATACGTTTTAATTACCGCAACCAGAAGGCGATTATCCGCAATGCTTATACCAAGCAGGACGAAAACAACATAAAAGGCGAAATCATCAAGAAGGAGAATGACTCTACTTACTTTATGAGAAACGCGATTATCACTACTGCCGAAGACCTCGACGACCCTGATTATTACATCAGAGTGCGCAAAGCGAAGTTCGTGCCTAAGAAGAAGGTTATCGCAGGATTTAGCAATATGTATATCGTGGATATTCCTACGCCTTTGGCTATTCCGTTTGCTTATTACCCTATGGTATCGGGACGCACTTCGGGGCTTATCTTCCCTACCTTTGGAGAAGTGAATAACCGTGGTTATTTCTTGCAGAACATAGGTTATTACTTTGTAATTAGCGACAATTTTGACCTTTCGCTTACAGGTGACTATTATACCAATGGTAGCTATGGGCTTAGGGCACAATCGGCTTATGTGAAGCGCTACAAGTATTCAGGGAACTTCAATCTTTCATTTGAGAATAACATATACAGTATGAAGGGCTTACCTGACTATTCAGGTAGCCGTATGTACAATATCCAGTGGTCGCATTCCAAAGACGGTAAAGCCAACCCTAATTCCAACTTTTCGGCTTCGGTGAACCTATCGAGCAACAGTAGATATTACCAAGAATCCTACAATCAAGCGAACACGTCGAACTTTTTGAACAACACGATGATGTCGTCTATCTCGTACTC
Organism: Capnocytophaga sp. oral taxon 335 str. F0486; assembly: GCF_000277665.1. Classification (NCBI taxonomy): domain Bacteria; kingdom Pseudomonadati; phylum Bacteroidota; class Flavobacteriia; order Flavobacteriales; family Flavobacteriaceae; genus Capnocytophaga; species Capnocytophaga sp. oral taxon 335. The sequence continues at coordinate 1,632 of NZ_AKFR01000025.1, forward strand.
CAAGACGTTCCCAGCGTATCCTTCGATTAACTTATCGCTATCGGCATCGCATTCACAAAATACGAATACCAAAAGTATTGATATGACACTCCCTTCGATGCGTGCAAGTATGGAGCGCATTTATCCTTTTGCCCGTGAAGGACAAACGAAGAAAGGACTTATCAAGAGTTTGAATTTCCAGTACAGTATGCAAGCTGATAACCGTTTTTCGACCTATGACAGTTTGTTCTTTACTAAAAAAATGTTTGACGAGGCGAGAAACGGAGTGCGACACTCTATACCGGTGAGTACAACTGCTAAGCTATTTAAATACGTTACCTTAGGGTTGAACTCTTCATTAAACGAGACGTGGCAATTTAAGACAATTCGCCGTAAGGACTTCAATAGCAATACGGGCAAGGTAGGCATTGACACCCTCAGTGGTTTTGACCGTTTTATGACGTACAACCTCGGGGCGAGTCTCGGTACGACTATCTACGGTACTTTCCGTTTTGGCAAGAACGCTAAAATACAAGCTATTCGCCACGTAATGCGACCCTCGGTGAGTTATGGTTATAATCCTTCTTTTGACCAGTATTACGATTATTACATTTCAGACGCTTATGGCAACCGCTCACAATACACCCGTTTTGAGGGGGGTATCTACGGTACGCCAAGTTTGGGTGAGTCGCAATCGATAGGGTTCTCATTGGCAAACACCTTTGAAGCCAAAGTGAAACAAAAAGATAGCACTGATGCTGAGCCGAAAAAGGTAATGCTCTTGAATAGTCTCAATTTCAGTTCTAACTACAACGTGATTACCAAGCAATTTAGTCCGCTGAACATTACGGGGGGTACTTCGTTCTTCAACGGGAAGCTCGGGGTGAACTTCGGGGCAACACTGAACCCTTATGCAATAGACAACAACGGACGACAAATGGAGAAATGGAATATAGACAACGGCGGTAGCCTTTTTAGACTTACTAATGCCAATATTTCTACCAACTATTCATTCTCGAACAAAGATAAAAAAGACAAGAATAAAGACAAACAGACGGGTAACGTAGCGGGAGGACGTACTGATGACCTCTTTGGGTCGTCGAAACCACTAAGCGAAGTGCAGGATATGGATAAGAACCGCAAAGAAGGCGAGGATAAAGAAGAGAAGAAGACTTTTTACAAGGCAGTTATCCCTTGGGACATAACCTTAGCCCACTCGCTTACTTATAGCAACCAAGCACGCGAAAATAAGATATCCAACAACTCACTAATGTTCTCAGGGAACGTATCGCTCACGCCCAAATGGCAGGTAGGAGTTTCGAGCGGTTATGATTTTGTAAACCAAGGATTCACCTATACCCAATTACGTTTTGAGCGCGATTTGAGCAGTTTCCGTATGAGTTTTCAGTTTACTCCGTTCGGTTATCGCAGTTCGTGGTATTTCTTTATCGGCATCAAAGCCTCAATGCTTTCAGACCTAAAATGGGAGAAGAACAAAGAGCCGGATAGGGTCTTAAGGTAAAAGGTAAGAGGTAAAAGGTAACAAGGAAAATTATGAAAGAAAAGATACAACAACTTCGGAAGGAACTCAATGAGCACAATTATAACTACTATGTGCTGGACAATCCTACGATTTCGGATTATGAGTTCGACCAAAAGCTCAAAGAACTACAAGCCTTAGAGCAAGCATACCCAGAGTTTTACGATGAGAATTCGCCTACTGTACGCGTGGGAGGTTCTGTTACTAAAAGTTTTCCAACCGTAGTACACGAATACCGTATGTACTCGTTAGATAACTCTTATTCTAAGGAAGACTTAGAGGAATGGGAACAGCGCATTATCAAGACGTTGGGCAGTGACCAAATTAACTTTACTTGCGAACTGAAATACGACGGTGCTTCTATAGATTTGTTGTACGAAAACGGCAAGCTTAAACAAGCTACTACTCGTGGTGATGGTATTCAAGGTGACGATATTACCGCCAATGTGCGTACGATTCGTTCAGTACCCTTGCAACTAAAAGGCGATTACCCTGAGCGTTTTTACATTCGCGGAGAGATAGTAATGCCTAAAAAAGCCTTTGAAGACCTCAATAAGGAACGCGTTGCAGCTGGCGAAGACCCTTTTATGAACCCTCGTAACACCGCTAGCGGTAGTCTCAAATTGCAAGATACTGCCGAGGTTGCTAAACGAGGTTTGGATTGCTTGTTGTACTTTTTGGTAGGGAACACAGGTATAAAGAGTCAGTTTGAGAGTTTAGAAAAAGCGCGTGAATGGGGCTTTAAAGTACCTAATATTTCCAAATTGTGCCATTCTACTGCCGAAGTGATGGATTTTATCAACGAATGGGATACCAAACGCCACACTTTGCCTTATGAAACTGATGGAGTAGTGGTAAAGGTAGATAGTATTGCCCAGCAAGAAGAGTTGGGGTATACTTCAAAATCACCGCGTTGGGCAATGGCTTACAAGTTCAAAGCAGAACAAGTAGACACTGTTTTAGAGAGTATTTCCTACCAAGTGGGACGTACTGGAGCTATTACTCCGGTGGCAAATCTCAAACCCGTGTTACTAGCGGGAACCGTAGTAAAACGCGCTTCATTGCATAATGCTGACCAGATTGAAAAGCTCGATATTCGCATAGGCGACTCGGTATATGTAGAAAAAGGCGGAGAGATTATCCCTAAAATTGTAGGCGTGAACTTAGATAAGCGCGAGGCAGATGCTCAGCCCGTGCAATATATCACCCATTGCCCTGAATGTGGTACCGAGTTGGTGCGCAACGAAGGCGAAGCGCAACACTACTGTCCTAATACTTATAGCTGTCCGCCCCAGATTACGGGTAAGATTCAGCATTTTATCTCACGCAAAGCAATGGATATAGAAGGCTTGGGTGAAGAGACGGTAGAACAACTCTTCCGTGCCGGTATTATCCATACTTATGCTGACCTTTACGAGGTAACCGTAGAGAAATTGCTCCCCTTAGAGCGTATGGCACAAAAGAGTGCTGAGAATATTGTTAAAGGTATTCAGAAATCAAAAGAAATACCTTTTGAACGCGTGCTTTTTGCTTTGGGGATTAGGTATGTAGGTGAGACTGTTGCCAAGAAGCTGGCACGCCACTACACAACGATTGAAGCCCTAGAAAATGCCACTATCGAACAGTTGGTGGAAGTAGATGAAATAGGAAACCAAATAGCTAGCAGTATAGTAAACTTCTTCGCTGATGACTACAACCGTCAACTCATCGATAGGCTCAAAGGCTATGGCTTGCAGTTTTCGATTAATGAACAAGCCACCGAAGGTCAAACTGATACTCTCAAAGGGCTTACCTTTGTGGTCTCTGGGGTCTTTCACTTGTATTCACGGGAGGAACTCAAAGCCCTTATTGAACAACACGGAGGTAAAGTAGGGTCGTCTATCTCTTCTAAAACTAATTACGTGATAGTAGGCGATAATATGGGACCAAGTAAGAAAGAAAAAGCCGAGCAATTAGGTGTGAAGATGATTAGTGAAGAAGAATTTAATGCAATGATTTTGTAAGTAGAGTTGCATATCCTTTTATGCTATAGTCTTCTCTTTGTTTGTTAAAATAAATAATCCTTCTCATAAAAAGCAATGCCCCCAAAAGTACTAACTTTTGGGGGCATTTGTCATTATTTTTCTAAATTGATTATACTTACTATTTCAATTCAAAAGTTGTTTTACGAGCTAACTGACGTGCTCTTGAAGAGTTCTTATCAACACTTGCATCTACGCCTTTTCCTTCGGCAGTGATACGAGAGCCATCAATACCTGCTTTCACAAGCAAATCTTTCACAGCATCAGCACGTTTTTGTGATAAAGTTTGGTTGTACTGAGTACCTCCTAATTCATCAGCGTAACCATTAATATTAATGTGTGCATTAGGATTAGATTTCATATACTTAGCTACAAAATCTACAGCCCAAGAAGATGATATCTGTGGTTTAGATGAATTAAAATCGAAGTAAGCATTGATATAACCTTTTCTGATGAGGTCAGCAGCTACATCATCATCTTTTACTTCTCCGTTTTCACCTACTTTATCTTTTGCTTTATAATTATCGTTTAAGTAGCTTTCAATTTCATCAGGAACGTTGTTGCCATTAGCATCGTTCATTTTGTTTTGCTTGTTAGCCACTTCGCTCTTCAAATCAGCAACGTTATTTTCAAGGTTAGCTACGCGTTGAGCTACTTCTTCTAATTCGTCTTTTTTAGAAGCTGCTGCCCAATCGGCGTGTTTACCGTGTTTACCGAGAGCAATATTTAAACCAGCAGTAAGGGTAAAGTGGTTTCCTTGGAAGCCTTGTTGTCCATTAGCTGATTTTGTGTCATAAGTAAGCTGTTGCTTGCTATTGATGTACATTGAGGCATCAAGCAAAAAGGCTATACGGTTAGAAATTCTCAGCTGAGGAGTAAGACCTACTGTAAGAAATGCTATTTGGTCGGGTTTAGAGATATAATCACTATTAAGCTGTGAATATCCAAAACCTGCGTGCAATAGTAATCCTAAGTCACTTGTCCATTCTTCAAAGCTAAGAACACTCGCAAGGTTTGCTACCCCTTGTAGGTTTACATTCCAAAGTCTAGATTCAAAATTAGGAGTATCGTCATCATTTTTAAAAACGTCGTAACCACCGCCTAAGCGAACCCCAAACTTGTTGTTTGCCATATAGCGCACACCTGCATTTGTGCTCCATAAATTAGGCGTATTAGTACTATACCTACTTGTAAAAGGAGTGGTAGGTTTATTAAACCCTCCATTTATATCAATAGACCATTTGTTATAGTCATTCTGTTGTGCTTGGACTCCAAAGAAAACCAATGAAGCCAATAGTAAAATGCTTCTTTTCATTACTTTCTGATTATATAATTATACAAAAACTGGGGCAAAGATATAACTTTTTTTTGTATTCAAAAAGTTTTTAACAAACTTTAAAACTTCTGCTCTTCTCTATTGCATAAGTTTTTTAATGCTTATTTTTGTGTTTTAATAACATTCTTTCCAATGGTGTGATAGCACTATCAACCCCTTCTTCAAAAGTCTTAAACTGTTTCTTTACCACAAGGCTTTCTCCTGGGATATGTACTTTCACTTCTACTATTTTATTTTCTTTGGTATTGGTATTTTCCAACTTCAAATGCACATCTGCTTCAATAATCCTATCGTAAAAATTATCGAGCTTATCAAGTTTTTTCTGAATAAAGTCTACTAATTTTTGGTCGACTGTAAAATCAACTGGGTGTACGTGTACTTTCATAATGTTTACAAATTTAAGGTTTAACAATTCAATTATTCTTCCTCATTGCTATTGCCTTTTGCCCGAGGGTGTGCTTTCTTATACTGCTTTTTGAGTTCAGCCAAGCTGGTGTTCGTATACACTTGGGTAGAAGCCAAGCTGGAATGCCCCAGTAGTTCCTTCACAGTATAAAGGTCTGCTCCATTATCTAACAAATGACTCGCAAATGAGTGTCTCAATACGTGAGGACTCACATCTTTCTTTGTTGTTACAACACTAAAATACGAATTAATAATTCTGTATACCAGCGTTGAATATATCTTTTTACCATTCTTTACTAAAAATAGATAATCCTGGCTTTTTTCATTCTTTACCTCCTCTCTTAAAACTAAATATTCTTTAAGAGTGTTTTCAAGCTCAGGAATAACAGGTATATACCGCTCTTTATCACCTTTCCCAAGCACTTTTATTTGTTTTTGCTCAAAATCCACATCGCTTACTTTCAGTCCAGACAACTCTGAGCGACGTATACCTGTAGCATAAAGCGTCTCAATCACTGCCCTATTCCTCACTTCATCAAATGAATCCTTCGATGAAAAAAAAGACAACACCTTTTCAATCTCAGCTTCCGAAAAAGGCAACTTGTGCTTCTTCTCCGTTTTCAATAAAAATATGCCTTTCTCAAACGGACTTATTTCTATCTGTTTCGTCTTTTTCAAGAAATTGTAATAAGTCTTTAAAGCCGATAACTTCCTATTGATACTCCTAAATGAAATAGTTTCATCCGATAAGTGTATAATCCATTTCTTTATATCTTCTTGGTCAGCTTGTTCCAAACAGCAATCTTCCTCTTTTTCCTCATATAGACTCTTAATAAACTTCTCAAAACTCCTAAGGTCGTGTTTATAAGCCTCAACTGTATGGTCAGAATATTTCATCTCTATCGAAAGATAAATAATAAAGGCGTTGATAGACATAGGTTAAAAATTTAGTTGATTAGTAAACTCAGTTTTTCAAGCAAGGTTCTCACCTTTCTTCGCTACAAAATAAGTAAATATTTTTGACATACTCCATAAAAAAAGTGTTAAATTTTAAGATGAAGTGTTAATTATTTTTTTACTTGTAGAAAATGAGAGAGTTATATTTCTCTTTTTCTTCCTATAAAATTTCTTTTCTTCCTAAATATATCGAAATCTCTTTACATTACTGCCCGGTTCTAATCGCTTCCACAGGATTGAGCCGTGCTGCCGACGATGCAGGAATAATACCCGAAAGCAAACCTACTACAAACGAGATTCCTAAGCCTATCGCTACGTTCTTAAACGATAGCACAAAGTTAAACCCATCAGTACTACTCGGAATTATAAAGGTTAGTAACCACACAAAGAACAACCCAAAAAGTCCACCGATGATAGCCAAAAGCACCGCTTCAAACAAAAACTGAAACAAGATAAATTGGTTTTTAGCTCCTAACGACTTTTGTACGCCTATAAGACTCGTGCGTTCTTTCACACTCACAAACATAATATTAGCAATACCAAAGCCTCCTACCAAGATTGAAAAGCCTCCTATAATCCAGCCCACAACATTCATCATACTAATCGTTTCGTCTATCATATCAGTAAACGACGATATTTTATTGACAAAAAAGTTATCTATATCCTCAGGTTTGAGTCCGCGATAAGCACGGAATTTCTGGCGCAATACCGCTTCATACTCCGCCATATCTACTCCTTTTTTAGGCTTTAACACTACTCCACTGGGTAGCCCTTGTGGACCTGTATTCATAAATCCTCTTACGAAATTAGCTGGCACATAAGCATTATCATCGGGACCTCCCCCCAGTTCGCCATATTTTTTCAGTACCCCAATAACTGTGAGTCGGCGACCAAAAATGCGTATCTCTTTATTCATAGGGTCTTCCTCACCAAAAAGCTGTTCAGCCAGATTATGCCCTAATATAACTACCGCAGTACCGGCATTAGCTTCAGCTTCGTTGTAAAACCTACCTTTTTCTATCCTAATATCACTTATTTGTTCAACTCCTGCCGAAGTAGATTGTATAGTAGGCGACGGAATCGTTTTGCCATTGTATTTTATCGTCGAAAATACCCCAAACAATTCATACACCACAGCTTCAGTATTAGGTATTTCACGCTTCATAAATTCGTATTCCTGATAACTAACTTGCGGAAAGTTCAAGCGTTGCCAGCGGGGTACATCGGTAGGAGCAAAAGAGAATTTAGAGACGTTTATCATATTCTTGTCTAACCCCGAAAGGCTCTCCTGAATACTTCTATTCAGTGAATCAACCGCCGCTAATACCGATATAATAGAGAAGATTCCCACCGTTACACCCAATAACGAAAGGAAAGTGCGGAGCTTATTGTCTCGCAACGATTTGATTGCGAAGTTAAAACTCTCCTTTAATAGCTGCAAATAAATAAACATAGGTCAGTTATACTTGTATTTCTTTTTTGCAAATGTACATTATTTTTTTAATTAAATACGAAATATTTTTTTCTTTCCTCCACTTCTTCGTCACCACATTCCCCTTTTGAAGACAGCCAGCGAGAAGTTTTCACCACATTACTTTCATCTTTGCCGTCACTACACTCCACCTTTTCCGTCATATGTCCCCTAGTGCCTATGGCCTAAGGCCTATTGCCTATTCCTCTTTCTTTCGCCTCGAAACCCTGTTTTTAACATTTTTAACCCTATTGTATCATATTATTAATCAACTATTTATATATCCTTTCTATACCAATCGTCCAAGATTCGTATAAGCTTCCTATAAGCTCTCTATAAGCTAACCCCACCCTTCTTATACCCTTTTTTCATCAAAAGACCTCCTAGTCTCCTTCTGAAAATCTTCGTTTCCTTCCGAATTCTCCTAACAGTCCCAACACATCGCTTTTTCATCTCAAACTAACAATCCCTCTGCTGGTTTACAAGGCGTAGCCTTGATTTTGTTTAAAATTTGTTTAATTTCTGAGGCACAGCCTCATTCCTCTAACTCAAGCTCGCATCTCATTTTCTCATTTCCTAATTTTCTCATTTCCTAATTTCTGGTATTATTAGCATTTTTTTAATCTTTTGTTTGCTTGGTATTGATAAAAAGTAGTATTTTTGTAGCCTAAATAAAACCTTTTTTTCCAAATGAGCACTGCAAAACAAGCTAAATCTGCCTTAATATCTGTTTTCGACAAAACAGGATTAGAGCCTATCATTCACAGAATGAAAACCTTAGGAATTACTATTTACTCCACAGGAGGTACTGAAGATTTTATCAAGAAATTAGGCGTAGAGGTAGTTCCCGTCGAATCTATTACTGATTATCCTCCCATTTTCGGCGGACGTGTCAAGACGCTCCACCCTAAAATCTTCGGAGGTATCCTCAACCGTCAGGATAATGCACAAGATACTGAAGAAATGAAGCAATACGCTATCCCTCAAATCGATATAGTGATTGTAGACTTATATCCTTTCGAAAAAACAGTAACCAGCGGTGCCAGCGAGCAAGAGATTATTGAAAAGATAGATATAGGAGGTATTTCGCTTATTCGTGCAGCTGCCAAAAACTATAAAGATGTACTTTGTGTGGCATCGGTAAACCAATATGCTGACCTTTTGTACATCTTAAACGAACAGCACGGTAGCTCTACTTTGGAAGAGCGCCACTCCTTTGCTACTAAGGCTTTCCGAGTATCCTCACACTACGATACCGCTATCTTCAACTATTTTAATCAAACAGAAGAAATTCCTACCTTAGCAATTAGCGAGTGCGACGGACAAGTATTACGCTACGGCGAAAATCCTCATCAAAAAGGAGAATTTTACGGTAATTTCGATGCCCTTTTCGATAAACTACACGGCAAAGAGCTCTCTTATAACAATTTGTTAGATGTAGATGCCGCCGTAAACTTAATGGCTGAATTTGTAGGTGACGACCCTACTTTTGCCATACTGAAACACAACAATGCTTGTGGCGTAGCAACTCGCAAAACGATACACGAGGCATATAAAGATGCTCTCGCAGGCGACCCCGTATCAGCTTTTGGTGGCATTCTCATCTCTAATACTAAGATAGATTCAGCTACTGCCGAAACCATTCACTCGCTGTTTTTTGAGGTAATCATTGCACCTTCTTACAGCGATGAAGCCCTAAAAATACTCGAACAGAAGAAAAATCGTATTATTTTAGTACAGAAGAAAGCTAAAATGCCTACAACAAGTGTGCGCTCGTGTCTCAACGGTTATTTGGTACAAGAAAAAGACCTCAAAACCGATAGCATAGAAGATGTACAATACGTAACTGCTGTAAAACCGTCAGCTGAAGTGCTCGAAGACCTCTTCTTTGCTTCTAAAATATGTAAGAATACCAAATCGAATACCATTGTATTGGCAAAGAATAAACAGCTCATTGCAAGTGGTACAGGACAAACCAGTCGTGTAGATGCTCTTAAACAAGCTATTGAAAAGGCTAAAGAATTTCAGTTTGACCTCAACGATGCAGTAATGGCAAGCGATGCCTTCTTCCCCTTCCCCGATTGTGTAGAAATCGCTCACAACGAAGGTATCCGCTCGGTGATACAACCTGGGGGGTCTATCAAAGACCAAGCCAGTATCGATTATTGCGATGCACACCAAATGGGAATGGTATTCACAGGAGTACGACATTTTAAACACTAAATAAACGCTTTTTAAACAACGTATGAAACACATTGCAGCCGTAGGAGGCTATTTTATAATGCTTTATGATGTCTTTCGCAAACGTACCCGCTGGTCGATAATGAAAGACCTTATCTTGCGTGAGATAGACGATTTAATATTTGGGTCAATAGGTATCGTGACTTTTATCTCTTTCTTTGTAGGAGGAGTAGTAGCAGTACAAACTGCCCTAAATATCGATAACCCTTTTATTCCTAAATACCTTATAGGTTTCGCCACTCGCCAATCTATTGTATTGGAGTTTGCCCCCACCTTTACAGCTATCATCTTGGCAGGAAAAATAGGGTCGTTTATCACTTCCAGTATAGGTACGATGCGCGTAACCGAACAGATTGATGCTCTTGATATTATGGGAGTAAACTCAGTGAATTATCTAGTATTTCCAAAAATAGTAGCCCTAATGTTAATGCCTTTTCTCATCGCCTTAGGTATGTACTTAGGCGTATTAGGAGGCTGGGCTTCAGCGGTGATGAGTGGTTATACCACCTCTGCCGAATTTGTGCAAGGAGTACAATACGACTTCAAACCTTATAGTATGATATACGCTTTCACCAAAACGATAGTATTTGCCTTCTTCTTGGCTACTATCCCGTCCTATCACGGCTATTATATGAAAGGAGGTGCACTGGACGTTGGGAAAGCGAGTACCGTTTCGTTTGTATGGACAAGTATAGTGATTATCCTTTCTAACTCGGTACTCACACAGTTGTTCTACGCTTAAAATGTATCAAGAAAACAAACCACAATATCGCATTTTACTGCTTATCGCCTTAGCACACGGACTCAATGACCTCATTCAAGGGGTCATTCCGTCTATTTATCCTGCTCTGCAAAGCAAATATGCTCTCACAATGGCGCAAGTAGGAGTTATTACACTCTGTTACCAACTTTCAGCCTCTATATTGCAACCCTTAGTAGGCAATTATACCGATAAGCACCCTAAGCCCTACTCACAAGTATTAGGAATGGCATTTACCACTATGGGAATCGTGAGTTTATCGTTGGCGAGTAGCTATACAGCTATACTGTGCTCGGTAGTATTCATAGGGGTAGGCTCATCGGTATTCCACCCCGAATCGTCCAGAGTAGCATTTTTAGCCTCAGGAGGCAGACGCTCGTTCGCACAAGCTATCTTCCAGTTGGGTGGTAACTTTGGGACAGCCTTAGCTCCTCTATTGGTGATATTACTATTGTTCAGCAAAAAAGTAATCGACGGACGAGTCGTAGAAGAAAGTCATCAAGGCAATTTAATATGGTTTGCAGGGTTCTCTATCTTTGCAATGCTTATACTGCTCCTCATAGGCAAATGGCGTAGCATTCTGCTTAAATTGCTCAAAAAGAAAGCTAAAAAACCTGTAGTGTTGCCTAATCTCACCCGTGCACAAATACGCAACTCTATGATTATATTGATGTTGTTAGTATTCTCCAAGAACTTCTATACAGCAGCTATCAACAATTATTTTCAGTTTTATACTATTAAAAAATTCGGATTTAGTAATGCTGAGGCACAGGTATACCTATTTTACTTTTTAGGAGCAGTAGCTGCGGGCTCACTTATTGGAGGTTTTTTAGGTGATAAAGTAGGAAGAAAATTTATTATTTGGTTTTCAATCTTAGGGGCTGCCCCCTTTGCGCTTTGGTTGCCTTACGCCGATGCTACCACTACGGCAGTACTCATCGTGCTGATAGGGTTTATCATCTCATCGGCTTTTGCCTCTATTTTAGTCTATTCACAAGAGCTTTTGCCCCAGAAAATAGGAATGATTTCAGGCTTTTTCTACGGTTTTGCTTTTGGTATGGGCGGATTGGCTTCGGCAGTATTAGGCAAATTGATAGACATAACCAGTATTGACTTCGTTTATAAACTATGTTCTTTCTTACCTTTGATGGGGCTTATTGCATACTTTTTGCCAAACTTATCTTCTGTATCTCTTTCTCAAAAACAAACACAAGCAACCCCATAAGGGTATTTTGCAATACTCTTACAAATAAACTTTTTCAGTGTTTAAGCTGTATTTCTAACTTATGGTAATGCGTTGAGTTTCTCGATAAGAGCCCCTGCTTTTTGTTCAAAGTCTCTTCTCACTTGTTTGAGGTGAGCGCCTCTGTTTTCCACTGTTTTATCGGCTACTTTATCGATAAGCGTATCGAAATCATTGAGAATTTCGGTTACAAGAGCTTTACCTTCCTCTGTTTGCATCTTTCCTGTGAAATACACTGCATCAATAATATCACCCAACACGTAGTTGATGTCCTTTTTTAAATTGCGAATACTTGCCATACGTTTTTAATTTATTTATAAATTGGTTGCAAAGTTATGAATTATTTATTATCTTTGCAAAAAATAAATGGGTAATGTATGTATATAATTTAACAGTGGTGATAAGCGATGAGGTATTCACCCAGTGGCAAGAATGGCTACAAAACGTTTATTTACCTACTATAAACACTAATAAAGCCATAGAGAGAGTACGAGTGTTTAAAGTATTAAACGTACCTGAAAAACACTATGCCATTCATCACGAAACTACTTCACCCGCCCAGTTATTGCATTTCATTGAGCACACTATTCCTAAACTCCTACAACAGTCTGCTGAAACTTTTGGCGAAAAGGTTCTCTTTTGGGGTACCCAACTAAAAGAAGTAAAAAGTGAAGAGTGAGAAGTAAATAGATTTTGGCACAGAAATTGATTTACATTCGTTAAGCACTAACCATTGACCACAAACCATTAATTACACACTATTAACTAAAAACGATTGATGATGAAAAAGAATTTTAACCTCAGAAAAACGATGAGATACCTCTCCTTAGGTCTGGTAGCCTCATTAGCTCTTACCTCGTGCGTAGGTTATTACTATGCCGATGGTATCTATAACGACCCTGTACCCGAAAGGGTAAGATACGTGGAGAGAGAAAGCTATCCTGAACGTTATGACTATCCTCCTGAAAACCGTTATACCCCTAATAAATATAAGGATTTTTTCAGTGAGAAAGCACAACAATATCAACAAAAAACTGATAGTAGTTTTACACATTTCACCGATGTGAACAGCTATCGCTCCAATGCCTATACAGGCAACTCCTCTTACGGAGGTTGGGGCAGTAACCCTTCACGAGTGAATGTAAATGTGTATAATAACGGTTGGATAAATCCTTATTACGGCTGGAATAACTATTGGGGCTACGGAGCTTGGTATCCTTATTATAGCTATTACGACTACCCTTACTATCGCCCTTATCGCTCTGGCTGGAGCTTTTCCTTAGGTTGGGGCTGGGGTAATTACTACGACCCTTATTGGGGTGGTTACCACGGAGGTTACTATCCTTACTACGGTTACTATGGCTATCCTTATTATGGATATTACGGATACCCATACTATGGATATGGCTATTATTACGACTATTATCGCCCAAGAGATTACTATTATGAGCCCAATCGTTCATATGGTAGAGATTACTATGGCGGAAGCAGAGGAAGAGCTATCATAAGAGATGATGAACGCAGAGGCGACCCTAATCGTTATAGTGATTACAATAGAGGCTCTTACAATCGTTCTCAAACACAAGGTAATAATTATAGCAATGAAGCAGGTCGTCCTAATTACCAAAATCAAGGGCGTAACAATGATTATAATAGGGCTCCTTCAGGCTATGAATTAAGAAGAGCTTATGAGTCTAATAATTCTAACTATTCAGGCAGAAGTTCTAACTATAGCAATAGTAATTCAGGAGGAAACTACAACAGTAGCAGTTCCTCTAATAGTGGAGGAGGATACAGAAGTTCTAATCGTGATTAAAAATATTAACAAATGAAAAAAATCAATCATATATTACTTTTAGGAGCTTTTCTTTTTGTAGCTAATGTACAAGCGCAGAATTATACTGATGCCTTGCGTTACTCAACAGAAGAGCTTACAGGAACAGCTCGTTTTAAAGCGATGAGTGGAGCTTTCGGAGCCTTGGGAGGCGACCCTTCTGCTATCAATGTCAATCCTGCGGCGAGTTCTATCTTTAGCAGTTCTGAAATCTCATTTTCTTTAAATAACAACAATCAGAAAAGAGAGATTAATTTTTTAAATAGAAATACTAAAATGACTAATAATGACTTCAATCTGAATCAGTTTGGAGTTGTGTTTCTCTTACCAGATGCTTCTGCTACTTTTAAGAAAGTGAGTTTTGGATTTAATTATCAATTAGCAAAAACATTTGATAATGATAAGTTTTCATATTCTGCTTACAATAATAAAGGATTAGATAATTATTTTTTGTACTATGCTACAAAAGGTAATAACGGAAATCCGTTTAGTTATGGCACTTTTTCAGGAGGTCCTGATCGTATAACAGGGACAGAAGGTAACCAACGAGATGTGGGCGAATTTTATGCTAAGTTAGGAAAAACAGAAGGGTATGCTGCACAAATGGCTTATTTAGGAATGATGGCTCAACTTATCACTCCTACTGCTACTTCTACGACTAACATTGCTTATAATCCTAGTGGAGATAATAGAGAACGGTTACAAACTTATAGGATAGATCGTTCAGGTTATGTGAATAAATATAATTTTAATTTTGCTTCACAGTTGGGAGACTTTATAGGCTTAGGATTAAACTTGAATGTTCATAACATCAATGAAAAAGCTCTTTATAGTGCAAAAGATGATAATTTTCAAGGCACTAATCCTTTTTTGCGATATGCTAACCATAAGCAATATATCAATACCACAGGAGATGGTTTTTCTTTGCAGTTAGGAGCTATTATAAAAATAACAGATGACTTGCGTTTAGGTATGAGCTATCAATCGCCTACGTGGTATAGAATGAAAGAAGAGTACAGACAAGTGTTGTATGGTACTGTAGGTGTTGCTACTAGAACTTTTGATTCAGACGTTGAGCTTATCAATCGTTATGGAGATGAAATTTGGTATGAACGTGAATATAAATTCCGTACTCCGAGTGCGTGGACAGGTAGTTTAGCTTATATCATCAAGAAAAGAGCCATACTAAGTGTAGATTATACTTATAGAGCTTATAACAATCTAAAGTTTAGAAGTAGTAATATGGAAGGTGAGAATAATATTATCCAAAATGATTTGGGTGATACTTCTACCTTACGCGTAGGAGGTGAATTCCGTATTCCTTTCAAAATGTTTAAGAATGAACCAGCAAGTACTAACTATATAAGCCTTCGTGGAGGTTATCGTTACGAGCAAAGTCCATATCGCAAAAAGGTGGCTACGGTAGGCGACCTCACTGGCTATTCGTTTGGAGCAGGGGTTACTTTAGGAGGTATTCGTTTAGATGCGTCTTACGACATCGCTAAACAAACAAACCTATACCAAATGTACGAAACAATACTTACCGATAATGCTCAAATAAAATCAACTTATGGTAACTTCTTGTTTACCTTTACTGCACAATTATTTTAGGTAAAAGGTAAAGCGAGCGAATGCTTGAAGATAGATACGTGAGTAAAAAATAAAAGAGACGGTGCTATGCGCCGTCTTATTTTTAGTATAATGAAATTACACAGAAACTTAGTAGATGCCGTGATAGAGGGACTTACCTTTATTTTCAACGAAGGGCAATACGCCGATAAGGTAGTAGAAAAACAACTGAAAAAAGACAAGCGTTGGGGCGCCCGCGATAGGGCTTTTATTGCCGAAACCATTTACGACATTGTGCGTTGGAAACGGCTTTATGCCGAGATTGCGGAAGTGTACGAACCCTTTACAGTGCATAACCTACGCCGTATGTTTGCCGTATGGGCAACCCTCAAAAGTATCACCTTGCCCGATTGGGGAAATTACTTTGAAGATACTCCTGCCCGTCGTATCAAAGGCAAGTTCGACGAACTCTCTAAGGTAAGAAAACTACGTGAATCTGTACCCGACTGGTTAGATACTTTGGGTGCACAAGAATTAGGAGAAACGTTGTGGACAGATGAATTGCACGCTCTTAACAGTTTAGCTCCCGTAGTATTGCGGGTGAATACCCTTAAAACTTCTTTGGAACACTTGCAACAGTTTTTGCGACAAGAAGGAGTAGAAACTTATCCTTTGCGCGATTACCCCGATGCTTTGCAGTTAGTAGAACGCAACAATATCTTTAAAACCCAAGCCTTTGCCGATGGACTGTTTGAGGTACAAGATGCTTCCTCTCAAAAAGTAGCACCCTTTATGCAGATAGACGACAAGGTGAAACGTATGATTGACACTTGTGCTGGAGCAGGAGGTAAAACCTTACACCTCGCTACCCTAATGCAAAACAAAGGTCAGATTATAGCGATGGATATCTACGAACAGAAATTGCAAGAGCTCAAACGCAGGGCACGACGTAACGGGGTTTTTAACATAGAAACTAAACTCATAGAACCCAAACAGCTCAAACGTATGCACGGCACATTCGACCGCGTACTCATTGATGCCCCTTGTAGCGGACTCGGCGTACTGCGCCGTAACCCAGATGCAAAATGGAAATTGCAACCTAAATTCTTGGACGAAATACGCACTACTCAACAGGAAATTTTACAACAGTACAGTAAATTGCTAAAAAAAGGGGGCAAACTTGTCTATGCTACTTGTTCTATATTGCCTAGTGAAAACCAACAACAAATAGAAAAATTCTTAGCCTCAGAAGCAGGAAAAGAGTTTCGCTTAGAAGCTGAGGAAGTGATTTTTGCCCATCAATCGGGTTATGATGGTTTCTATATAGCAAGGCTTATTAATGATTAATGATTTCTCTAATCATTAAAAATTGTACATATCATTATTTTGTTGTAATTTTGCACTCTAAAATTTATCACTCATAAACTCAATAACGAATGAAGAAAATAATAACACTGATATTCGTAGTACTTGTTGCAATAGCAAACGCTCAGATACACAACCCTGTAAAATGGACAACAACGGTTGAGAAAATCAGCGATAACGAATATTATTTGGTAGCAACAGCTTCCATTGAGGCTGGGTGGAAGCTCTATGCACAAAACATTCCGCCTAAAGGACCTATTCCTACCTCCTTTGCCTTTGAAAAAAGCACAAACTTCGAGCTTATGGGTAAGACCGAAGAAAGTAAACCTATACAAAAGCACGACAAGGTTTTTGATATGGAAATTGCTTATTTTCACAATCAAGCTGTATTCAAACAACGCATCAAAATAGTAAAACCTATAACTTCTATAAAAGCAACGGTAGAGTTTATGAGCTGTGACGATAGCAACTGTTTGCCTCCTGACACAGTAGATTTAGAGTTTTCCCTTTCGGGGATTCCTGTTTCAAGCAAAGTAGCAACTCCTCAGTTTACTTTTGGTAATAATACCGACAGTAATAATACAGTTTCTACAACTATCGTAAGTCAAACTACAACAACAAAAGCTCCTACTACTATCCCTATCTCACGTCAAGGTCTGTGGACAATATTCTTTATATCTTTTCTTTCTGGCTTTGCTGCCTTGCTCACTCCTTGTGTATTCCCAATGATTCCTATGACGGTGAGTTATTTTACCAAACAGAGCAAAACTAAAGCTAAAGGAGTGAAGAATGCTGTAATCTATGGTATTTCTATTATTGTGATTTACGTGTTGTTGGGCTCAGCTATTACTGCTATCTTTGGTGCAGATGCTTTGAATGCTTTGGCAAGCAATTTCTGGTTCAACCTCATCTTTTTCTTAATATTGGTAGTATTTGCCATTTCATTTTTAGGAGCGTTCGAAATTACTTTGCCTAGTTCGTGGAGTACCAAAGTAGATGCTCAAGCCGATCGCAGTGGTTTTATAGGGATTTTCTTTATGGCATTAGCTTTGGCAATAGTATCTTTCTCTTGTACAGGTCCTATTGTAGGTACTTTGTTAGTACAAGCTGCCTCCGAAGGGGGGATCGCTCCTATTATTGGTATGTTCGGCTTCTCATTGGCAATTGCCTTGCCTTTTGCCTTGTTCGCAGCCTTCCCTGGTTGGTTGCACTCCTTGCCTAAATCAGGTGGTTGGATGAACACCGTGAAAGTGGTATTGGGATTTTTAGAATTGGCATTAGCATTCAAATTCCTTTCTAATGCTGATTTGGTATTACAATACCACTGGATAGAACGCGAAGTATTTATCGCTATTTGGATTGCAGTTTTTGGTGCCTTATCGCTCTACCTTTTTGGAAAAATACGTTTGCCTCACGACGATGCCACCGACCGTATTTCAGTAGGTCGCCTGCTATTAGGCTTACTAACTCTTAGTTTTACGGTTTATATGATTCCGGGGTTATGGGGGGCACCACTCAACCTTATCAATGCTTTTCCTCCTCCGCAACATTATAGCGAATCGCCTTACGGTGTAGGCTATACCGCTGACGGAGGTAGTGCCAGTGTAGATGAAGGTGCTCTTCCTGAAGGAGCGCACTTGTTCAAACCTCACAATATTGTTACTTTTGATGATTATGAAAAAGGATTAGCTTATGCCAAACAAGTGAACAAACCCATATTGTTAGACTTTACAGGCTGGTCTTGTGTAAACTGCCGTAAAATGGAACAAAACGTATGGCCTAACCCCCAAGTGCTCGATGCTCTTAGAAATGAGGTGGTATTAATTTCGTTGTACGTAGACGATAAACGTCCGCTATCCGAAAGCGAAGTGAGACCTTCACAGATTAGAGAAGGCAAGATGATAAAAACCATTGGACAAAAATGGAGTGAGTTTCAAACCCTCCATTACAAAGCCAATACACAGCCCTTTTACGTGCTGATGAATCTCCAAGGAGAGAACTTAGTAGACCCAATAGGATATACCCTTGATACCGATGACCCAGATGAGTTTTACAAATGGATAAAACAGGGGATTACTGCCTTTGGTAAATAAAATTATTTGATGAAAAACAAACACTACATACTCCCCATATTTATAGGCTTAAGTTTAGCATTAGGGCTTGTTTTAGGAAGACAACTTGCGAATTTCTACATTCCCAAGCCTCCTCCACCTGTACCTATGCCTATTACGGATATAGATACGGTGCAAGAGAATCCTTATAAAGTGAAATTAAACAGACTTATCGATTATATAGAAGAGGACTATGTAGATAAAGTAAATACCGATAGTATTGTAGACCTCACAATAAACAGTATTTTGCGCAAGTTAGATCCTCACTCCACTTATATCTCTAAAAGTGATATCCAAGAGGTAGCCGAAACGATGAGTGGTAAGTTCGTAGGTGTGGGTATTAGCTTTTATATGTACAAAGATACCATTGCTGTAATCAAACCTATTGAGGGAAGTGATGCAATGCACAAAGGTATTCGTTTTGGTGACCGTATTTTAATAGCAGGGAAAGATACCTTGTTTAAAAAACGCTTAAATACTGATAAAATCAAAAATATTCTCAAAGGAGAAATGGGGTCAAAAGTAGATTTAACTATTTACCGAAAAAGTAAAGATAGTCTTTTTAAAATAGGTATTGAGCGAAAGTTTATTCCTATTAAAAGCATTGATTGTTTTTACAAAGTAAATGATACTTTAGGCTATATACGTATGAATAGGTTTGCCGAAACTACTAATGACGAATTTGACTCAGCACTTAAAGCTTTGGAAAAAGAAGGTATTAACAGTTTAATTCTAGATTTGCGTAATAATTCTGGTGGCTTTCTCAATGTTGGAATTCAGATAGCCGATGAGTTCTTAGCAAAGGATAAGATGATTGTATTTACCAAAAATAATCGCAAAGAAATAGAAGAAACCTATTCTACTGCTGGTGGGTTATTCGAAAATAAACCTATATTTGTACTTGTCAATGAAAATAGTGCCTCAGCTAGTGAAATTGTAGCAGGGGCTTTACAGGATAACGATAGAGGTGTGATAGTAGGGCGTAGAACTTTCGGCAAGGGATTAGTACAAAGCGAAATGCCTCTACCTGATGGTTCGGCAGTACGCCTTACTACCGCTCGCTACTACACTCCAACAGGACGCTCTATACAAAAGCCCTACAACTTGCGTCACCAGCGCAGAAGCTTCCAAATAGATAATGCTACAGTCCCCGATTCTTTAAAGTTTACAACTCCTAAAGGAAAAGTAGTGTATGGTGGTGGTGGTATCTACCCTGATGTATATGTACCGATAGATATGAAACCGGAAACCTATATGGTAAATGAAGTGCTAAACTCAGGACTTACGAACTTCTTTTTGTTTGAATATTTAGATAGTCACCCTTCTCAAAACCATAAGCCACAAAAGTCTTATTTCATAGGGGGATACAAAGTGCCCAAAGAAATGCTCAACGCCTTTTCAAAGTTTTTAAAAGAGCGTAAAATCAACATAGATTTCAAACGAAACAGCAATGATATATCAAAATATCTAAAAGCTAACTTAGCTGAGATATGGTTTAACGATAATGTAGCAGGGCTTATCAGGAATCAAGGAGATTTTTACATAGAAAGCTGTCTACACTACTACAAACAAAAACACCCTAAAAATAGCACTGAAAATCCTACCAAAGTGGTAAGGAGAAAAGCCAAAAAACCTATAAAAAGAGTTTAAAAAATATATGAGCAAGAATTTAACATCACGTAGTGAAGACTATTCTAAATGGTATAACGAATTGGTTGTAAAAGCCGATTTAGCCGAAAGTTCAGGCGTGCGTGGCTGTATGGTAATCAAACCTTACGGCTATGCTATTTGGGAAAAAATGCAAGCAGAGCTCGACCGTATGTTTAAAGAAACTGGTCACACCAATGCTTATTTTCCTTTATTTGTACCCAAAAGTTATTTTGAAGCAGAGGAAAAGAATGCTGAAGGTTTTGCTAAAGAATGTGCCGTAGTAACCCACTATCGCCTTAAAGCTGACCCTAATGAAAAAGGAAAACTAATGGTAGACCCGGAAGCAAAACTCGAAGAAGAGCTGATAGTACGTCCTACCTCAGAGGCGATTATTTGGAACACCTACAAAAACTGGATACAGTCTTATCGTGATTTGCCTATACTCATCAACCAATGGGCGAATGTTGTGCGCTGGGAGATGCGCACCCGTCTATTTCTTCGCACTGCGGAATTCTTGTGGCAAGAAGGACACACCGCTCACGCCACTAAAGCCGAAGCCATAGAAGAAGCTCAAAAGATGATGAACGTATATGCCAACTTCGTAGAGAATTTTATGGCTGTGCCTGTAATAAAGGGTGTAAAAAGTGAAAGCGAACGCTTTGCAGGGGCTGACGATACCTACTGTATAGAAGCCCTTATGCAAGACGGAAAAGCACTGCAAGCAGGAACATCACACTTCTTAGGACAGAACTTCGCCAAAGCCTTTGACGTGAAATATGTGAGCAAAGAAGGTAAACAAGAATATGTGTGGGCGAGCTCTTGGGGGGTGTCAACCCGCTTAATGGGTGCTTTGATTATGACCCACAGCGATGACAATGGCTTGGTATTGCCTCCTAGATTAGCTCCTATACAAGTGGTAATCGTGCCTATCTACAAAGGAGCAGAACAATTAGAGAAAGTGCGCACACACATACAACCTTTGATAGAAGAACTCAAAAAACACAATATCAGCGTAAAATTCGATGATCGTGATACACAGTCTCCTGGCTTTAAGTTCCACGAGTACGAACTCAAAGGGGTTCCCGTGCGCTTAGCCGTAGGGCAACGCGACATAGAGCACAATACCTTCGAAGTAGCCCGTCGCGATACCCTTACCAAAGAAACAGTAGCTGGTAGCCAAATTGTAGCATATATCCAGCAATTATTAGAGGATATACAAGCGAATATCTACAACAAGGCATTACAGTACCGCAACACTCATATTACCGAGGTAAATAGCTATGACGAGTTCAAGGAATTGTTAGAAACTAAAGGAGGTTTCCTCTCAGCACACTGGGATGGTACTCCCGAAACTGAAGAGCATATCAAAGAAGAGACCAAAGCAACGATACGTTGTATACCATTGGATATCAAGGAAGAGTCTGGGTATTGCATCTACTCGGGTAAGCCTTCAAAAAAACGAGTGCTTTTTGCTAAAGCTTATTAAAAATAAAATGAGTCCAGTGATCACTGGACTCATTTTTCTTAATATAATTAGTTTCCTCATTACTTATCTTCTATGCTTTAAAACTTTTAAACAAAGTTTCCATCTTTTCTCTTTCTTCTTCAGCTAAAGCTGCATCTACTAAGATTCGTCCACTGTGTTCATCAGTAATAATCTTTCTACGAGAGGCAATTTCTACTTGTACTTGAGGCGGAATAGCAAAAAAAGAACCTCCAGAGGCTCCACGCTGAATTGGCACTATTGCTAAACGGTTCATCACACTACTGCGAATGCGTTGATAGGCTTTTAGCAAACGCTCTTCAATTTTAGCCGCATACTCTTCTGCTTTTTCTCTTAAAAATTCTTCCTCTTTCTCAGTTTCTGCCAAAACAGAATCAAGTTCAGCTTTTTTGTGTTTGAGGTGCGCATCACGTTGGGCTTTGCGCTCATCTACTTGTTTGATAGCCTCTTTCTTTTGGTCTACTTGCGCTTTACCTTCTTTAATGCGTTTTTCTGCCAACTGTACTTCTAACTCTTGAAATTCTATCTCTTTAGAAAGAGAGGTATATTCACGATTGTTACGTACATTCTTTTGCTGGGTAGTATATTTTTTAATAAGGGCTTTTGCCTCTTCAATTTTTGCCTTCTTCTCAGCAATTCCTGCCTGCAATTCGTCTAACTCTTCTTTAAACTTTACGTGACGTTTTTTTAAACCCTCTACCTCATCTTCAAGGTCTGAAACTTCTAACGGAAGCTCACCACGAGTGTTTTGTAACTCATCAATCTTAGAATCGATGAGCTGTAAATCATACAATGCTCTTAATTTTTCTTCTACGGTTATATCCACTTTTTGTGCCATTTCTATGAATAATATTTGATAGGATTTGTATCTACATTTGATATTGAGAGGGCAAAAGTAGGAATTTTTTTTGAAAGATACTCAAATAAAATAAATTTTATGTATTGTTCACTTTCAAAATGACCTATATCTGCTAATAATATTTTCCCCTCAGCCCTGAAAAAATCGTGGTATTTAAAGTCTGCAGTCACAAAAACATCTGCTTCTGCTCGCTTAGCATCTTCTATTGCAAAAGCACCACTTCCTCCCAATACAGCTACTTTTTTCACTTCTCTCCCCCTGAATGCTGAATACCTAATACAGCTTACCTCCATTTTTTCTTTTAAATAAACAAGGAAATCTGCCTCACTCATCGGAGTTTCAAATTCCCCTATCATACCCATTCCTATATGTTGGTGCTCGTTTTCGAGTATATATATCTCATAAGCCACCTCTTCATAAGGGTGATTTTGGCGAAGTGTTTTTAGGATTTGAGATTGTAAGTGCTTGGGAAAAATAACTCCTACTTGTGTTTCATCTTCTGTGTGAAATACATTGGGTTCACCAATAGTTGGGCGCGAAGATTCATTGCCCTTATAAGTGCCTTTCCCTTCAAGATTGAAACTACATTCCGCATAGTTGCCAATATTCCCCGCTCCTGCTTCGAAGAGCACTTTACGTAGCTTTTCAGCATTGGCTTTTGGAACATAGGTAATAAGTTTTCTAATAACATTAGGCTGTGGAATAAGTATGGAGCGATTGTGTAATCCTAAACGGTCAGCAATAGAAGCATTCACTCCTAGCAACTGATTGTCTAAAGCCGTATGCATACTGTAAATAGCTATTTGGTGTCGAATCGCTTTCATCACTACTCGTTCCACATAGGTCTTCCCTGTAAGCGATTTAAGCCCAGTAAAGATAATTGGGTGAAAGCTAACAATAAGATTACAATTCTTTTCAATAGCTTCTTCTACCACAGCTTCTAATGTATCTAAGGTGATGAGCACTCCTGTTAGTTCGGCATTGGCGTCACCTACCAATAAGCCTACATTGTCAAAACTCTCAGCATAATCAAGTGGTGCAAGAGTTTCAAGAACTTTAGTTATGTCTTTTACTTTCATCGTATTATTTTAATGTTTACATACTTTTTCACAGTTCTTTTAAATAAAGATTTTCTCTAATCTTTTTCTATATCTGATTTATTGTGTTAGAGATTTAAAATCTCTCCATCATCGTAATACACTACTCTATCTCCTAT
Source organism: Capnocytophaga sp. oral taxon 335 str. F0486 (assembly GCF_000277665.1). Lineage (NCBI taxonomy): Bacteria > Pseudomonadati > Bacteroidota > Flavobacteriia > Flavobacteriales > Flavobacteriaceae > Capnocytophaga > Capnocytophaga sp. oral taxon 335. Next base: position 25,693 of record NZ_AKFR01000025.1, read on the forward strand.
AATACGAGCAGGAGCGGTGTATCTATGAGGTTCTTCCTTACCTATTGCCATAATATGATTTACTTGCCAACCCTTGGCTTTCAAATAATCTGATACCATCGACCTATGACAACGCCACCAAACAGCCTCTGCACACATATAAGCAGTAGTTCTTTTTTCAGCTATAGCAATGAGTTGAGCAATACCTTTTTCAAAATCATAAGTCTCCATATAATCAGCATAAGCTCGGAAAGACTCGTTATGCCAACGAGTATTCTTAGAGTCTTTATGTACTTTACGTCTACCACCTAATAACGTGAGATGTGTATAGGCTATTCCAATTTCGGGTAATACTACCTCTAAGTTTTCTTTATTAAATTGCGGATATTTGTTAGACCCTGGTAACCCTCTGATATCAACTAAATGTTGTATCTCAAACGATTGTAACATCTCTATAAATTCTTCCAATGTATGTGTGGAATGTCCTATCGTATATATTCTCTTCATAATCAATTACTAACCACTATCTTACTCTTTCCATTACCTTCCTTCTGTACCACTACTTTCACAGCAATACGCTCTACCATCTCCTGTACGTGAGAGATAACTCCCACTTTCTTCCCTTGATTTTGCAAACTCTCTAAGGCATCTAAGGCTACTGAAAGTGTCTCAGAGTCTAAAGAACCAAAACCTTCGTCTATAAAGAGGGTTTCTACGTTCATTTTGGTAGATGAAAGAGACGAAAGTGCCAAAGCTAAAGCCAAGGATACCAAAAACGATTCTCCTCCTGAAAGCGAGTATACCGAGCGCACTTCTGCTCCCATATCGTTGTCTATCACTTGCAGACTAAGAGAGTTGGGAATGCGTTGCAGGGTGTAGCGCCTATTGAGGTAGCGCATCTGCACATTAGCATATTGCAAGAGCATATCCAAAGTGTACTCCTGCGCGTATTTGCGAAATGCATTACCTGTACTACTTCCTATCAGGTCGTTGAGCAAGCTCCAGCGATGAGCGAGTTTTTCCTTTTCTTCTTTGGCTGTATGCAACTCAACTGCTATTGCTCGCTGTTGCTCATCATTTAAAAGCCGACTCTTTTGAGTGACTACCGTATCGCGCAAGGTATCTTCTTCCGCTGTCTGTTCAGCCAACTGCTGAACGATATCTTCTTCTGTAAAGTTGAGTGGTCTTTTTTCTTTTAGTGTTTCAAGCGCTTGCTGTTTTTCATTCGCAATAGTGTTGTATTGTGCAATGCGGTCATTTAACGATTGAAGGGCTTGGCGCTCTGATTGTAGCCATTCGTGAGAACGATTCGCCCACTCTTGCATTTTGCTTCTTATATGCTCTATTTGAGCAGGTTTGTAGGCTGTAAGCCATTCTTCTATTTTGTGAGTTGCCTCGGTTATATGAGCTTGCGATTGCTGTTGTTGCGTCGCTAAGGTCTCTAAGTTTTTTTCGTTAGCCGTCATCTCCAATAAGATAGCGTTGTATTGCTGTTGCGTTTGCTCTAAAAGAGTTGTTAATCGTTCTAACTGCTGTTGGTAACTCTCTTCTATTACTTGAACCGATTTTCCTTCTAACAATCCCGCACGTTCTTCTTTCAGCATTTGCAATTGCGCTTGCTCTTTATCGATTGTCGTTGTCAATTCGGTGAGCTCTTGATGGAGTACTTGTTGTGAGGAGGCGAGCTCGGTGCGCTCTTGGGTGAGTTCTGCAAGGCGCTTTTTGTATTTCTCCACACAAGCCGAATGTGCTTCCCAGTCGGTTTTAGCAGTGGTAATTTGGTTTTGAAATTGCACAATATCGGTTTTCCAAAGGGTAAGCCAAGCGTCCGAAAGTTGCAAACTCTGTAATTGCTGACTGTATTTTTGCCGTTGTTGCTCGTAATTTTCAGCGTCTTTCACAAGGGTATTCAGCTCATCAGTAAGCGATTTGAGTCGGTTGAGGACTTCAAAAAGACGCTCGTTTTCCGCTAAAAGATGTTCTGTTTTTGCTATCTTATCCGTGATATATTCTTCTATTTTCACAGAAGGATAGGTCGTATAATACACTGATTGCGACAAGCGTTCGCTCTCTTGTTGCCATAAATCCGTACGCGCTGCGTTTTCTGCTGTCTGACTCTCTATACGCTTTTGCAGTTCTTTGAGCTCCGTTTCTTTGGTGATAACCTCCTTAGTAAGCATTTCTAATTGTTTTTTAGCCGTTAGAAATTCTTGTTGCACTGTATCTATCAGGTGTTCTGCTACTGCCTTATGAGCATTGGGGTGGTGTACCGAACCACATACGGGGCAGGCTTCTCCTTCCACCAAATGTTCTCTCAAAAACGCTACATCTTTGGTATTTTCTATTTGTGCCCTTTGGTAAATGCGTTCCGCTGTATCACAAGCTATTTGGGAGGCTATCTTCTCAGTTTTTAAACGTTGCAATGTTTCCAATATTTGGCTTTGGGTGTTTTGTATATCTTGTAAGAGCGCTTCTCCCTGAACTTTTGCGTCAGTGTATTGCTTGATATGTTTGGCAATCTCTCTATCCGCCTGATACACTTGCAAAGCGGTGAGATAAGCCTTCTGCTGTTTAGCAAGCGTCTCTATATCAGTTGAAGGGAGTGCCTGTATAGGGTATTGTGCTTTCAGCTCATTGAGTTGTTGCGTAAGGCGTTCTTCTGCTTGGCTATGGGCGGTTAGTTTTTCATTGAGTTGTTGCTGTTCTTCCACAAGCTGTTTGAGCCACAAGGCATTGCGGTACAACTGCGCTTCATCAGGGTGAGTGTTGAGCCACTGCTCTTCTTGCTGAATGTACCTCTCCCCTTTCTGTATATGTTCAGTTACTTTTTCAAGCGACTCTTTTTTAGCTTGCAAAGCAGTCTCTTTCGCCTCTTGTTGCTGCTGTTTTTGCTCAAAAATCTGCGTTAGTTCTGCAAGTCGTACGTCCAATTCTTTTGCTTTGGCAATAACAGGTTTGGCAGTTTCATAAGCCTTTTTGGCAGTAGCCAAATCGTTTTCGGTTAGCAATTTTTGCTCGGATACCTTAGCCTTATCAGCTGTGAGCCGTTCTTTTTCGGTAGTAGCTTCCTTCAAATGTTGCTGAGCGGTTGCTAATAGTTCTTTTTCCCTTTGCTCGGTGAGGATATCCCCTTTTATGGCTTGTAATTGCTCTATGATAGCAAGCTCTCCAAAACGTTCCGCTTGCGAGGTTTTCTCTTGTTCGGCTTTTTCTCTATTGGCAATAGCCTCTTGCCATTGCTGAGTGTACAACTTCTGATTGTCAAACCACTGCTGTTGTTCTTTTAAAGTAGCGAGCGAGGCTTGTAAGGTTTTCAACCTCTCTTCATCGGCTGTAAGTTGCTCGGTCAAAGCACTGCGCTCTTCTTCCGTTAAAAAAACAATGTTTTCGAGCTGTTTTTCTAAGAGTTGGAGTTCGTTTTTATGTTGTTTGTTGAGTTCGTACACTTGCTTAGAAATGCGTGTGTAAATCTCCGTACCTGTGAGTTTTTCTAAGATATCCGACCGCTTATCATCATTTGCTTTTAAGAACGACGTAAAGTCTCCCTGTGCCAAAATCACCGATTTGGTAAACTCGTCAAAAGTCAAGCCTACGCATTCCTTTATCTTTTCAAGCACCAATGTCTTGCGGTTCTCAGCAATCAGTTGGTTATCCGTCAGGCAAGTAAGTTGCAAAGTTTCAGGCTGAATTGCCCCCGAAAGTTTGTTATAGGCTCTGCGTACCTGCCATTCCGCTTCATAAGTCTTGCCGTCTACCGCCTGAAATACCACTTTGGCATAGCCCGAAATCGCCCCTTTGCGCAAGAGGTTCTTCACATTATTTACCTGCACCTCAGCCGAGCCGTCAGCAATAGCAACCGAGTTTTTTGTAGTTGCCAAGCGAGGGGTATCGTTGTAAAGCGCAAGGCAAATAGCATCTAAAATGGTAGATTTGCCTGCCCCTGTCGCTCCTGTAATAGCAAATAACCCCACCGATTTAAGGGGTTCAGCTTCCAAATTAAGCGTAAAGGGACCTTCTATAGAAGCGATATTATGAAGAGAGACCGAAAGTATTTTCATAAGAAAAAAAACCTCCGTGAGGAGGTTTTTAAAAGTTGCTATGTTATTTTTGGAACTTAGCGTATTTGTTTTTAAACTTATCAATACGTCCGGCTGTGTCGATAAGTTTAGATTTACCAGTGTAGTAAGGGTGCGAAGTGCGAGAAATCTCTAATTTTACTAATGGATACTCAACCCCTTCTACTTCAATAGTCTCTTTTGTCTCTACGGTAGACTTTGTGATGAAGATATCGTCGTTCGACATATCTTTGAAAGCCACCAAACGGTAAGATTCTGGGTGAATTTCTTTTTTCATTGCAATGCTAATTTTATTACGTAATTTTTTCAGGGCGCAAAGGTACAACTATTTTTCGAATTGACAAACTAAATAATTAAAATCTAAAACCCGCCCATTCCACCATCAAGTGCAATTTTTCAGATTACTTTCTGATAGAATAAACCTTTTAGTTTTTCAAAATCTAATACTTTTCTTGGTCTATTATTAATTTTATATTGATATTCTTTAATTTCTTTATCTGTAATATCTTTAAAATCAGTGTTTTTTGGTATGTATTGCCGTACAAGACCATTGGTGTGTTCACTAAGACCTCGCTCCCAAGAACTATAAGGATGAGCAAAGAAAAATTGTAGGTTC
>NZ_AKFR01000026.1:0-293 GCF_000277665.1 Capnocytophaga sp. oral taxon 335 str. F0486
TTTGCACCCGAATTAAACGTAAGGGTTCTTAGCTCAGCTGGTTCAGAGCATCTGCCTTACAAGCAGAGGGTCACTGGTTCGAATCCAGTAGGACCCACTTAGGTTAAAATTAAAAAATTTTTATCATTGTAATTTTTGGGTTCTTAGCTCAGCTGGTTCAGAGCATCTGCCTTACAAGCAGAGGGTCACTGGTTCGAATCCAGTAGGACCCACCAAAACTCGGATTTTATTGTTGTTTTCATAATTAAAAAGGATTCTTAGCTCAGCTGGTTCAGAGCATCTGCCTTACAAGC
>NZ_AKFR01000027.1:0-24076 GCF_000277665.1 Capnocytophaga sp. oral taxon 335 str. F0486
TAAAAAGTTGATTCATAATATAATACAACAATGCTAAAAATGTTAAAAACGGGGTTTCGAGGCGAAAGAAAGAGAATCCTCACCCCGTCCCTCTCCCAAGGAGAGGGGGAATGTGGTGACGGAAAAAAATAATGAAACATTTCCCTTTACAGATACTCAGCTGTCGATGGCTAACTTTAAAGGGGGAAACTGGGGAGAGTTATTTATTCGGTAAGCCTCGAACCCCCGAAGGGGGACAAGCTGGAAAAGGTGACAAACCTCCCCCTAGCCCCTTCAAAAGGGGAGTGTAGGGACGGAAAGAGAATGGGCGGATTGGAAAATTAGAGAATTAGAAAATTTGGAAATTAGCAAATTTGTTAATTTGCTAATTATTCTTACCTTTGCCCAAAATATGCAACAAAAAAGATGAACAAACTAAATAGGATACTGTTGCTTTTCGCTTTTCACTTTTCGCTTTTCACTTTTGCTCAAGAGAATAACGATGATGGAATGATAAGCACCCCACAAACGGCTACTGCTACCGATACGGAAGCAGACTTGCACTACCTCGAAGACCAATTTTACTTCGGTCTTACTTATGACTATTTGGCTGGTAAAGCAAATAACGTGGTGCAACACAACCTTTCAAGGGGGATTCACGTAGGTTTCATTCGCGACCTACCTATGAACAAAGCGCGTAATATAGGCTTTGGGGTGGGCATAGGCTATGCTTACGATTTGGTATACAACAATATGGTGGCTAACAAAACGGTCTCGGGCGTGAGCTATGAGATAGTAGAACGTTTCAGCGACCGGAACATCACTCGTAATTTCTTCGAGACGCATTCGGTAGAAATACCCGTAGAGTTTCGCTTTCGCACCTCTACCCCTTACAGTCATAAGTTTTGGCGCGTGTATACAGGAGCGCGTTTTGCCTATATCTTCAACAGTAGAAGTTTGTATACTGCTGATGGTGTTTCGATAGCTTTCCAGAACTCCGATATAGCTCATACGTTTCAAGTAAAGCCTTTTATTGCCTTTGGGTATAACGCGTTGAACTTCTATGTGCAGTACAATCTTACCCCTTTGCTGAAAGACGCTAAAACTACTGATGGTACGAGCCTCAAATCGAATGTGTTACAATTAGGATTACTTTTTTATATTTTATAATGGACGACCTAATTACACGTTGGCGACTCATCTTGGGTCAGGATTTGAATGCTTTGGGTGAGGTATCGCTCAATGAGCAACAATCGCTGATGGACGCCACGCTGGCTGCCCTCTACGACGATACCGAAGGCAACGGTAATAATGGAGGCAAACGTTCGGCAGGCTTAGGCAGTTCGTCACCCAACTTAGCTAAGTGGCTCACTGATGTGCGCTCGTTCTTTCCTCCCGATGTGGTAAGTGTGATTCAAAGCGATGCCATTGAGCGCAAAGGACTCACCAAACTACTATTTGAACCTGAAACCCTTAAAAACGTAAAGCCCGATATCTCTATGGTGGGCACTTTGATGGCACTCAAAGGGCAAATACCTGCCAAATCCAAAAATACCGCACGCGAATTGGTGAAAGAGGTAGTCGATGAGATTATGAAGCGTATGGAGCAAGACCTACGCCGTGCTGTTACCGGTGCGCTCAACAAAAAAGCGCATACGCCTATTGCCAACTTCTCGTCGACCGACTGGAAACGCACAATTCAGCGCAACCTCAAGAACTACGATACCGCTACCAAGCGACTTATTCCTGAAAAGTTCTATTTTTTTGAACGCACCCAGCGTCAAAAGAACTGGACAGTGATTTTGGACATCGACCAGAGTGGTTCGATGTGTGATTCGATTATATATTCGTCAGTAATGGGGTCTATCTTTGCGAGTATGCCAGCCCTTGATACACACGTGGTAGTGTTTGATACAGAAGTAACCGACCTTACGGAAGTCTGTCGTGAAGACCCTGTGGATATGCTTTTTGGGGTACAGTTAGGAGGAGGGACTGACATTAATAAATCGGTGGCGTATTGCCAAACACTTATTGAGAATCCGCGCAAAACGATGTTTATTCTCATTTCTGACCTCTATGAAGGAGGTGTACGCGCTGGACTCTTGCGTCGCCTGAACGAGATGCACCAAGAAGGCGTAAAGGTATTGGTGCTCTTAGCCCTCTCTGACAGCGGTCGTCCTGATTACGATGAGAAACTCGGTAAAGAAATCAGCAAACTCGGCATCGCCTGCTTTGCCTGTACTCCTGACCGCCTTCCCGAACTCGTAGAGAACGCCCTCAAAGGGAATGACCTAAAGAAATTTGAGAGAGCAAGTCGCACAGATAAGGAAGTGTAATAGCACTTTTGTGCTACCTATGAACTGGAAGAAGACCCTAAACAGAGTGCTACGGATGTTTTTAAAGGAAAGCTATTCGTTAAATGGTATGTAGATAACAAAAACCGATTTTTGTATGACTATATAGATGACGATTTAGACGGTGGAGCTGCCGAATTTATGCCTACTGAAAAATATTGCGAATATGGTTGGAAAAACTATACTCCTTAAACTTAACACAAATCAAGATTGAGATTGACTTATTAAGGGCGAATTGCAATTCGCCCCTACAGATTGGAGATAAAAGATTGATTATAAAAATAGGAGAAGATAAAGAAATACAGAGGGATAAAACTGAAATAAATACAACTTTTTACTATTCACTTTTAACATTTAACTCAATGAAAAAACATTCAAAAGTTTGGAACGAAACTAAAACACACGACGCTTGGTCGATTTTTAAAATAATGGGAGAATTTGTACACGGCTATGAGCAGATGAGCTCCATAGGGCCTTGTGTATGTATTTTTGGTTCGGCACGTATTAAGCCTGAAACACCTTATTACGAACTCACTGTGCGTATTGCCCAAAAGATAGTAGATGAAGGCTTCGGTATTATAACCGGCGGTGGGCCTGGTATTATGGAGGCGGGCAACAAAGGTGCACACCTGAATAAAGGTGTATCGGCAGGACTGAATATTGATTTGCCTTTCGAGCAGACGAATAACTCTTATATCGACCACGATAAGAACATCAAATTCAACTACTTCTTTGCGCGTAAGGTGATGTTTGTAAAGTATTCTAAGGCATTTGTAGCAATGCCTGGGGGCTTTGGTACCCTCGACGAACTCTTCGAGACCCTCACTCTCGTGCAAACTTATAAGATAGACAAAATTCCTATTATTTTAGTCGGTACAGATTATTGGAGCGGACTTGTAGACTGGATAAAGAAGATATTATTAGAGAAATTTAATAATATTAGTGCTGAGGATTTAGATTTGTTTCACTTAGTAGATACTGAAGACGAAGTGATTAAAGTCATTGAAGATTTCTACAACAACAAACAACAGTTAAAACCAAATTTTTAGAAAATATTCCCTATATTTGCACTTTAATTTAAACAGTGACTATGAAGAAGTTTATCTCTTTATTACTTTTTAGCTTTTACTTGTTACCTGTTACCTTAACGGCACAGCAAGGCGGTATGTGGATTCCTTCGCTTTTGGAGGGTATGAATGCCAGAGAAATGAAGTCCTTAGGTATGAAAATGTCGGTGAGTGATATTTATAGCGTCAATAAGTCGAGCTTGAAAGATGCTGTGCCTCATTTCAATGGAGGCTGTACTGCCGAAATGATTTCGGATAAAGGGCTACTGCTCACTAATCACCATTGTGGCTACGGACAGATACAAGCGCATTCCTCAGTGCAAAACGATTACCTTACCGATGGTTTTTGGGCTAAAAATCTATCGGAAGAGTTGCCTAACAAGAATTTAGAAGTTACTTTTATTGTACGTATTGAAGATGTTACCCAAAAAGTACTCGCCGATACCCAAAACCTAAGTAGTGAGAGCGTTCGCGCCTCTCAGATAGAACGCAATATTGCCTCTTTGGTGAAAAACTCGCCTAAAGAAGCGTGGCAAGAGAATCGGGTTCGTGCTTTCTACGAGGGCAATCAGTATATCCTTTTTGTAGTAGAAACTTTTAAAGATGTGCGTTTAGTAGGTGCACCACCTTCGGCTATAGGCAAATTCGGTTCGGATACCGATAATTGGGTATGGCCTCGCCATACGGGGGACTTCTCGCTTTTCCGTGTATACGCCGATAAAAACAACCGCCCTGCAGCCTACTCCAAAGACAACGTGCCCTATCGCCCCAAACACTTCTTTCCTATCTCCTTAAAAGGCGTGAAAGCAGGCGATTTTACAATGGTCTTCGGTTATCCAGGTCGTACTGAAGAATATTTACCTGCCGTAGCAGTGGAACAAATTGTGAATGTATTGAATCCTGCTAAGATAGGCATTCGCGATGTGGTGCTCAAAGTGCAAGACGGCTTTATGCGCAACAGCAACGAAATAAAAATAAAATACGCCTCTAAATACGCCAGCGTTGCCAACTATTGGAAAAAGTGGATAGGTGAAACACAAGGTTTGAAAAAATCGGATGCGGTAGCTATCAAACGCGCTCAAGAACAGAAATTTCAAAAAGAGATAGAAAAAGCAGGTAAAACTGCTGAATATGGTTATATTTTACCTCAGTTTACTGAAAAATACGCTCAAATACAAAACTATGCTTTGGCAGTAGACCTCTTTTCGGAGTTGGTACAGCGCAATATCGACTTGCTAGCAAATGGCTATAAAATCCTTCAACTGCAAAATGCGCTGCACGAGAAAGGAACACAATCATTCAACGACCGCAAGAAGAACCTTTTAAACAACTTTGAAACGGTATTTAAAAACTACGATGTGAATGTAGATAAAGCCGTATTTGAAAAAGCGGTAGTGTATTATGCTCAGGCGATGCCTAAAACGCTACTCTCGCCTAACTTACAGCAGTTTGAGATACACACACTGGCTGACAAACTCTATAAAGAGTCGTTTTTGGCTTCTAAAACCGAAATGGAAAAAGTACTCAACCTACCCGATGAAGTTTTTGAAAGGCGCCTCAAAAATGACATAGGCGTACAATTCGTACAGCAAATTGTCGCTCATTTCTACGGAGCTGTAGTGCCTACTTACCAACAGTTGGACAGCGAGATTACCGCCTTACAGCGTACTTATATGAAGGCTATCTTGGAGTTCTCGAAACCTCAAGACCGCATTTTCCCTGATGCCAATAGCACTTTACGCGTTACTTATGGCAAGGTAGCGGGTTACTCACCTTCGGATGCTATAACCTATGATTATATGACTTATTTAGACGGTGTAATGGAGAAATACGTGCCTAACGACTACGAATTTAATGTGCCCGCCAAACTGCGCGAGCTCTATGAGAAAAAAGACTATGGTATTTACAGCAAAAACGGCAAGATGCCTGTGTGTTTCGTAGCAACCAATCACACCACGGGAGGCAACTCGGGCAGTCCTGCGATAGACGCACAAGGTAACCTTATCGGTCTCAATTTCGATCGCGTGTGGGAAGGCACAATGAGCGATATCCACTACGACCCTAAAATATGTCGCAATATTATGGTAGATATTCGCTATGTGCTGTTTATCATCGATAAATACGCCGGAGCAGGATATTTGCTAAATGAGATGAAGATAGTGAAATAATGGTTAATGATGAGTTGAAAACTTTGCCAACGTCTTTCGGAGTTTACTGAAAAAGGAGATTGAAAAATTACCCTAAAAAAATAGGAGAATACCAATCTAAAGAAAATGCACTCATCAATAAAGGCAAGAGCTTCTATTATTACAAAGTAGGAAATAAAGAAATTGTAGCTATGTATATTCCACATCTTTGAGCAACCAACTTCGATTATCAAACAGGTGTATAATGAATTAAAAGAAGTTTTTAATTTGTAAAACGGCTTGTTGTGTTACGACAAAAAAAACTCCAGCACAGTCTTTCACTATACTGGAGTTTTATATACTTTGTCCGTGCGGCTCGTACCGTCATTCGTCATTTGTCACTCGTCATTAGACTATAGTTCTTTTCTGAGACGCGCTACGGGTATATCCATTTGTTCGCGGTATTTGGCGATAGTGCGACGCGCAATGGGGTAACCTCTCTCTTTGAGAAGCTGTGCCAATTCATCATCGGGTAGAGGTTTACTTTTGTCTTCCTTAGCGATGATATGTTGTAATATCTGCTTGATTTCACGGGTAGAAACATCTTCTCCTTGGTCGTTCTTCATAGATTCCGAAAAGAAATCTTTAATTAGCTTGGTACCGTAAGGGGTAGTTACATATTTACTGCTCGCTACCCGAGATACGGTAGAGATGTCCATACCTACCTTGTCGGCAATGTCTTTGAGAATAAGCGGTTTAATTTTGAGCTCATCACCTGTGAGGAAGTATTCGCGTTGGTGCTCCATAATAGCATTCATCGTGATGAGGAGGGTTTGTTGTCGCTGACGGATAGCATCTATAAACCACTTAGCCGAATCTAACTTCTGTTTGATAAAGAACACTGCTTCTTTTTGTGAATTGCTCTTTTCCTTACTCTTCTTATAAGTATCGAGCATAGTGCTGTATTCCTTAGAAACGTGTAGTTCAGGAGCATTGCGTCCGTTGAGGGAGAGTTCTAACTCGTTGTCTACTACTTTTACAGTAAAATCAGGGATAATTTGTTCTATATGCACATTGTTACCCACGTAGGAACTCCCAGGTTTAGGGTTTAGGCGCTCCACCTCTTGTACCGCTTCTTTCAGTTGTTCTTCAGTTACCAAAAAGCGTTGTTGCAGTTTGGTATAATGCTTTTTAGTGAATGCTTCAAAGGCTTCGGTAAGCATTTCGATTGCCAAGCTTATAGCGGGTGTTTGTTTTTTGCGGCGCAGTTGTATAAGCAAGCACTCTTGCAAGTCCGATGCGCCTACCCCTGCAGGGTCTAATTGGAAAATAATCTGTTGGCGTATTTGCTCTACGTGATCTTCTTCGGTATAGATATTTTGGGTGAAAGCGAGATCGTCGGTAAGGTCTTGAATAGAGCGACGTATATAGCCTGTATCGTCTATGCTACCCACGAGGAACTCAGCAATGAGGTAATCTTCATCTGAGAGGGTAAAGGTGTTTAATTGGTTGATAAGGGATTGGTGAAACGATACCTCCGCACTGAAAGGAATATCGCGATCTTCATCGTCGTCGCTGTAGTTATTAGCGTGCAAACGATAGTCGGGTATTTCGTCATCGCTGAGGTATTCATCAATGTTGATATCGTTCATATCAATCACATCGTTATCGTTATATTCATCGGCAGAGTTATCGAACTCATCGTGAAACTCATCAAGAGCATCTTCTTCGCGTCCTGATTCTAAAGCGGGGTTTTCTTCCATCTCTTGTTTCACGCGCTGTTCGAAAGCAAGAGTGGGGAGTTGTACGAGTTTCATCAGCTGTATTTGCTGAGGTGAGAGTTTCTGTGAGAGTTTAAGTTGTAAATTCTGTTTGAGCATTTCTTATGAGATAGGGCGCAAAGGTACAAAAATTATTTCTTTTTTATAATTTCATTCACAATATGTCTTATTTTTTGTTTTTTCTTACGAGTGTGATAGCTTCTATTTACGTAAAAGAGGAGTCCTGCCAATCCTATAAAAATAACTCCTAAAACAATTCCTAAATAAAGAGAAGATAGAAAGGTATTGAGATATAAAATCACCACACAAACGATTAAATTGATGAATGCTAATAGTATACTTGCTTGTGAGTGTGACAGTTTCATATAGTCTATCATCACGTGGTGGATATGACTGCGATCGGCTTTAAAAGGTTGTCCGTGACGCAATAGGCGGGTGGTGAACACGCGGGTAGTATCAAAAAAGGGAATGAAAATAATTGCAAGAAGTACCCATATTTTATTTGTGGGGTGTATAATAGCACTTTCTAAGGCTTCGGTGTTTAGGGCAAAAAATTTAATAGCGAGAACTGCAATGAGAAAACCTGCAATCATAGAGCCTGTATCTCCCATAAAAACGCGTTTCCTTACCGATAGATTATAGCGTAAAAAGGCTAATAAAAAACCTATACATAGGATTGATAACAGGAAGTAGTAGTACAGTTGAGCATCGTAGAAAACATAAGCAAAAGCGCCAAAAATTACAATACCTACCATTGCAGCTGAGCCGTTAATGCCATCAATAAGATTGTAAGAGTTTACAATCATCATCATCATACCACAGCTCATAAAAATAGAAAGCCAATATGGAATATCAGTAATGCCTAAGAAATTATCAAGAGTAGTGATTTTAAGCCCAGTTCCTAAGAAAAGCATCAGGGTAGCTATAATTTGACCTATAATTTTAGTACTAGGATTTACACCTACGAGGTCATCTTTTAAGCCAACGAAAAAGAGTACACCTACACCAGATAAGATGTTAATACCTACATTGTCATTATCGAAAAAACGGAGTAAAAAGAGAGTAAAAACTAAACTTACGAAGAAAGAAAAACCTCCTAGGGTAGGTGTTTTTTCTTTATGTGAACTACGTGCATTAGGTTTATCCATTAGGTTTTTGTACTTTGACACGTATATAATACTTGGCAAAGAAAAATATGCTACTCCCAAAGAGAGTAGAAAAACGCATATGGTAGTAAACCCTAAATTTTCTGAAAAGAAAGTAGTTATCATATTATAAAGGCAATATTTTGGTGCAAAATTAATAAATATACTTTAAACGAGCAAGAAGAATACTGTTAGTTATTTACAATAGGTCGTATATCAAAATTAAACCTCAAAGAACCAATGTTTATAGTATCTAATTTGCATTATTGTTTTAGTGGTTCACATCTATGTTTCGCTACTCCAGCGATGTTTTTCACGTCCCACTGTATAGTCCGCACAAAAGGTTTTTCTCTAAAGGGACACTCGATAGCGCATATTTCACACGAAAAGGGTTTGCAATAGTCTAAGTGAAAGTTGAATTCTATAGTTCTATCTACTTTTTCTACCAATAAATGAATCACCTTTTCCATTTCTTGATGGGCTTCTTTTAAAGAATAATAGTAAGGCAGAGTGATATGTGCATCAATGTGTAAGTGAGCCCCAAACTGCTGAATGCGCATATTGTGAATGTCTATCCATTCGGTTTTGCGGTTAGCTTGCAGTATATTTACGAGTTCGGCAAAGAGGGCTTCGTCGCGCTCGTCCATAATACCGCTGAGGGCTTTACGTACAATCTTCCACCCTATCACAATGATATAACTACCAAAGCCAATAGCAATTAGAGGGTCGAGCCATAGCCAACCGGTGAAGTGTACCAACACCAAACTCAACACAATAGCCGAAGTAGCAAAAGTATCCGATTGCAAGTGTTTACCTGCACTCATCAACACTAACGAGTTTTCTTTCTTTCCCTTTTGGTAGGAGATATATCCCATAGCGTAATTCACTATGGCGGTAGACCCGAAAAGGGCAATCCCCCATCCTAATTTATCGAGATATATTCCCTTTATGAGTGACGAAAAGGCTTCGATGAGAATAAGTGCCCCAGCGATAGCGATGAGCATTCCCTCAATGCCAGCAGTAACAAACTCTACCTTGCCGTGTCCGTAAGGGTGGTCGGTATCGCGAGGTTTGTTGCAAAGGTATAGCGAATAGAGCCCCATAAAGGCGACAATAATATTCACAATGCTCTCCATCGTGTCCGAAAAAATAGCGTTAGAATTGGTAATATACCACGCTATCAACTTCACGATGAAGAGCAATATTCCTATAAAAGTAACGAGCTTCTGAAACTGAAAACTTTTCACCCTCTAATTTCTGATTTCTACTTCCTAACTTCTAAACTCTAACCTCCGCTGCCTCCAACAAGAAATTGTGCATATCGGTATTGCGCATAAAAGGTTTAAGTCGCTCGCTACCTGGTCCATACATTGCCAATTCGGTGTAATCTGATGAGTGATCCATACTTATCCAGCCTACCGAAGTATGTGCTTTTTGTATTTCGGCAAACAATCGGTAAGGCAGGTGTTTGTAGTTGTACAAGCCATCTTCTTTTCTTTCGGTTTTAGCGTAATAGCCTAAGAGTTCTTTGGCTTGTTCCTCATTGATGTTCATTCCACCGCAGCATTGAGCAACGTGCTCACGCACTTTGGCTACCGAGTCGTTAGAGTTGATTTGTTGCAATATCCAGTCGTTAGAATGGGTGAAGTTTTGCAATCTGTCAAAGTTGTCATTACACTCTTTGCCGTAGATGAGTCCAGGGTTAGCATTGCCGTGGTCGGAAGTAAGCACCACAAGAGTGTTGCCATCGGCTTTTGCAAAATCCAGGGCTACTTTTATAGCCTCGTCAAAAGCTACTTGGTCGTACAACAAAGCCCCTATATCATTGCCGTGTGCCGCCCAGTCTACTTTACCGCCTTCTACTTGTATTACAAAGCCATTAGGGTGACTTTTTAATTGGTCGATAGCCTTAGCAGTCATCTCGGCAAGAGTAGGCGATTTAGCTTGTTCTTCACTGCTTTGAGCGCGGTCGATAGAATAGGGGAGGGCATCTTCAGCAAAGAGCCCATAAAGAGGTTTATTAGTAGGTGCTTTCAGCATTTCACCGCGAGTGCGAGCTACCGTATAACCTTTCTTTTTGAGAACAGCAAAGAGGTCTTTTTTGTCCTTGCGATGGGCAGGGTCAAAGTATTTGCTACCGCCACCTAACATCACATCAAAGCCTAATTCGGTGTAGTTTAGGGCAATCTCATCCATAGCATTCCGACTCTTACTCCACGTACAGAAGCCTGCCGGAGTGGCGTGATTTACCATTACGGTAGTGATACAACCCACTTTCTTGCCTGCTTTTTTGAACTTTTGTAAGATAGGCATATTCTCTTTTCCATCCGGACTGATATTTAGGCTACCGTTCTTTACACGTACTCCACCGCCCCAAGACGAACTCGCTGCTGAGGAGTCGGTGACTACTGAACTTGCCGATGCCATATCCATTACGGCGCGCTGTGCGAGGTTACTTTCGTACAATCCTATCCAGCTGGAAGGGCGACCGAATTTGCGTTTTAGGTACAGGTCAGCCATTACCAAAGTGCCGAAACTCATACCGTCACTCACCATAAAGATGATGTTTTTAGTGCGTTTGTTTTTATGGGCTTCCCCAAGGGTTTGCGCTTGTAAATCGAATGAAGGAAGTACTAAGCCTCCTAAAGCTGCTAAAGCCCCCCGTTTAAAAAATGCTCTTCTTTTCATATCTTGTTAATTGTTAATTATCAATTGTCAATTGTTAAAGCGTTCCACCCTTTCGCTATAATCGGTATAAACTGTCCTGCACGGGTGATGAGGTTTACGCCCTCCTCCTTATCAGTAATGTAACCTATTACGCTAAAATTAGGATTGCCTTTTATCTTATCGTAATCTGCTTGGGCAATAGTAAACAGCAGTTCGTAGTCTTCACCGCCACTTAGGGCTATGGTGGTGCTATCCAAGTTGAACTCCTCACAAGTGCTAATCACTTGTGGGTCAAGCGGTATTTTGTCTTCATATAACCTACAACCTACCCCCGATTGTTTGCAAATGTGCAATATCTCTGACGACAATCCGTCGCTTACATCCATCATAGCAGTAGGTTTTACGCCTAATTGTTTGAGCAAGGGCGGAATGTCCTTGCGGGCTTCGGGTTTGAGCTGGCGTTCCAAAATGTAAGAATACATCTCTATATCGGGTTGAGAGTTTGGGTTTACCTGAAAGACCGCTTTTTCGCGTTCCAATATCTGTAAACCCATATAGGCACCTCCTATATCGCCCGTGAGTACCACAAGGTCGTTAGGTTGCGCTCCGTTGCGATATACTAAGTCCGATGCTTTCGCTTCACCTATCGCCGTTACCGAGATGATGAGTCCGCGTGTAGACGAGGTCGTGTCGCCTCCTACTAAGTCTACCTTATAATGCTCGCAGGCTAGGCGAATGCCCGTATAGAGTTCTTCTAAGGCTTCTAACGGAAAGCGATTGGATACAGCTATCGATACGGTTATCTGGGTAGCCGTAGCGTTCATCGCATAGATATCCGATACGTTCACTACTACCGACTTGTATCCTAAATGCTTCAGCGGTACATAGCTAAGGTCGAAATGTACACCTTCAATAAGCAGGTCGGTAGAGACGACAGTTCGCTTATTTTTAAAATCCATTACCGCCGCATCGTCGCCTACGCCTTTAAGAGTGGAAGGATTGTGGATTTCAAATCCCTCCGTCAGGCGGTCGATAAGTCCAAATTCACCCAAATCGGCTAATGAGGTACGGTGAGGCGTTTTATCTTCTATCATTTAGCAAAATAGTTTAAAGCAATTACCACCCCAAGGTGCATTCCCTCGTGAGTATTGTTGAAATGTATCGCATCTTCAATGCAGGTAAGCGCATAGCCATAGCTGGTAGTGTAAGGAGTAAAATTAGTGAATACTCCACGCTCGTAGTCGGCTTGCAGTTGTTTTTGGGTACTGATGAGCAGACTGCGCAATTCTTGAATTTCCTCAGCAGTAGGAATGTGTCCATCGGGATAAGTACCTTTTTTATAAGTATCTACAAAAGTTTCGGGTACAACAAAATTGAGTCCTGATAGCTTGTAGCAGAGTATTTGTTGTTGCGCCACGCAGTGAGCGATGTTCCACCAGATGTTATTGTGAAATCCTGTGGGGATTTGCGCTAATTGTTCAGGACTTACATTCTCCAAATAAGTTAAAAGATTGTTGCGGGTTGCCACGTGTAAGGCAAATACTTGTTCTGTCATATAGTTGTTAGTTTTTTGTCGTTAGTTATTATCATTAGTGTCAATCGAGAGTAGGGGAATTAATGTATTGTTTCACTGTAAATTATATAACTCGTCTATAATGATTATCGCCAATTCCTCCTTTCGAGGGTTATCAGCAATTGCCAACTAAGTGAATTAGACGGGAGGTCTCTTTTGATTTCCCGTCACCACATTCCCCCTCATTGAGGAAGTCCGCGAGAGCGGAGTATGTGAGAAGGGGGAGGTTATCCCCTAGTGCCTATTGCCTAAGTCCTAATTACCTTCGACTTTCCCGTCCCTACATTCCCCCTCTCCTTTGGAGAGGGACGGGGTGAGGATTCCCTTTTCTTTCGCCTCGAAACCCTGTTTTTAACATTTTTAGCACTGTTATATCGTGTTATAAGTCAATTACTTATATACCCTTTCTATACCAATCGTCCAAGATTCGTATAAGCTTCCTATAAGCTCTCTATAAGCTAACCATACCCTTCTTACAGCCTTTTCTCACCAAATCTCCTCTCAATCTTCTTGCGAATTTCTCCGTTCCCTTCCGATAGCTCAGGTGTGTCACTTTTAGGGGTATACACTTTGCCAAAGTTTTTGCCTGTGCGGCTCGCACCTTTGGCAAAGTTGAATAAACTGACAATCCCTCCGCTAGCGCGTTTCTTGTAGCCTCCACCTCATTTCCTAATTTTCTCATTCTCTCATTTCCTCATTTTCTAATTTCCTCATTTTCTAATTTCCTCATTCATCAATCATCCAAAGGCAAAGGTACAAAAAATACTTTGAAGAAAGAAAAGAATTTCAAAAAGATTTGTATTTTTGCCCGCAAATTTATAAAGAATATTATGTATCAACTAATTAAACAGACACATTCACTATGTGCTTATTTAGTATTGGCAGTGCTTATCATAGCAGTTATCAATGCGATTATCGGATTTTTTGGCAAAAGAAAATACTTTGGAATAAAAGACCTCCGCTTGAGTTTGTTTGCTCTGGTTTTCTCTCATATTCAATTATTATTGGGCTTATTAGTCTATGTAACTACCCCTCGTTTGCAGATGTGGAGTGAGGGGGCTAAAGTGGTGATGAAAGACAGCTTATTGCGCCAGTTATTAGTGGAGCACCCTATAATGAATATCATAGCAGTAACGCTGATTACTGTGGGCTGGGTAAAACTTAAAAAACAGACAGAAGTGCGCAAGATGTATGGCAAAATAGCCTTGTTTTACGGCATTGCAATGGTGTGCTTGCTCTCGATGATTCCTTGGAAGCTATGGTGGTCTGTATAAGAAAAAAAGTCCGATAATAATATCGGACTTTTCCATTAACCAACCAAAACTTTAAATTATGAAAACTATTATTTGAAGTTTTACAATGAGCTACCACCCTCATTGCGCTGACAAAGGTACGGCAAATTTTTGAATTACCAAAGAAAAAATCGATTTTAACAAAACTTTATTACTGTTTTAACGATACTTTTACACTGCAAAAAGAGAGCGTTAAGCGGTGATGTTGAGGTTTATAAATTTAGAAATCAGTAATATATTTGCTTTTACCGGATAATAATAAGATTGCATTAAATGAAACTCCTGAAATACACCTTTTGGCTCTTGTGGAAGAGCTGGTTTTACTTGCTTGTACTCATTCTTATTCTCCTGTGGTTGCCCTTGTTGTTTATTCTTACAGCACGAGCAGAATGGTATCGCTCATTTTATTGGGTAGCCCGGAACTTATGGGCAACGCCTATATTGTATGGTATGGGTTTTTTACCCAAAATACACAGGGAATATACCGTGCCTAACGACCGCCATAGCTATATGTTGGTCGCCAATCATTACAGTATGATGGACATAATGCTGATGTTCTATTGTAGTAAAAATCCGTTTGTATTTGTAGGGAAGAAGGAACTGAGCAAGACGCTATTGTTTGGTTATTTCTACAAACGTGTTGCCATAATGGTAGATAGAAAGAGTCCGCAGAGTAGGAAGGAGGTTTATGCCCAAGCGATGGAGAGAATAAAGGCAGGGCTGAGCATTTGTATTTTCCCCGAAGGGGGCGTCCCCGATGATGAGAGTATAGTACTCGATAGTTTTAAAGATGGTGCTTTCCGTATTGCGATAGAATGCCAAATTCCCATAGTACCAATGGTATTCTACGATACTAAAAAACGCTTCCCCTTCCGCTTCTTTGCCGGCAGTATGGGCACGATGCGAGTAGATATATTGCGCTCTATTCCTACCCAAGGCAAAACCCTTGACGATAAAGACGCTTTACGCGAAGAAGTACGTTCTCTTATTTTACAACGCCTTACCGTTGCATAAGTCGGGCGACATATTTACCAATCACATCGAATTCTAAATTTACAACACTACCTATTTGTAAGTATTGCAGATTGGTATGTGCTAAAGTATAGGGGATTACTGCTACACTAAAACTATGGGAAGTCGCATCTATTACCGTTAGGCTTACACCATTCACAGTAATAGAACCTTTTTCAATTACCACATTGCCAGTAGAGGGATCGTACTCAAAAGTAAAGCGGGTGCTACCTGCTTCTTCTTGGATAGCACTACAAGTACCCGTTTGGTCGATGTGACCTTGCACGATATGTCCGTCTAAGCGCGTGTTGAGAAGCATACCGCGCTCTAAGTTTACCACATCACCTACTTGCAAACTGCCCAAGTGGGTTTTGGCAAGAGTTTCGGCAATAGCGGTTACTTGGTATACATCGCCATCGATAGCCACTACCGTAAGGCATACCCCATTATGGGCAACACTTTGGTCTATTTTTAGTTCATTTGTAAACGAACTTTTTACGTATAAATGCAGATTCGCCTCTTCGCGTTCTATTTGTACGATTTTACCTATTTCTTCTATAATTCCTGTGAACATAAAGTTAATTAGCAAATTTTCTCATTCTCTCATTTCCTCATTTTCTAATTCTCTAATCCAGTTCTCCTGTGAGTTCTGCAAACGCTACATTGGCTCTTTTGCCTTCGTATAACACTTTGTAGACAGCATCGAGTATAGGAGTGCGACTGGGTTTTTCTTGATTTTTGTTAATGAGGTAAGCGCTTTTGGTGGCGTAATAGCCTTCGGCTACCATATTCATTTCAGCCATTGTACTCTTTACAGTATAGCCTTTACCTATCATCGTGCCGAACATACGGTTGCGACTGAAAAGCGAGTAGGCGGTTACGAGTAAATCACCTAAATAAGCGGAGTTGTTAATATTGCGTTTGATTTTGTAAATATGCTTGATGTAGCGTCGCATCTCTCGAATGGCGTTGCTCATCAGCACACTTTGGAAGTTATCGCCATAGCCCAATCCGTGGGCAATACCCGCTGCAAGGGCATAGATGTTCTTCAGCATAGCAGCATATTCAATACCTACCACATCGTCGGATATTTTGGTCTTCACATAATGGCGTTTCATTGCTTCAGCCATAAAGCGTGCTTTTTCCTCGTCCAGACAAGCAATGGTGAGGTACGACAGACGTTCGAGGGCTACCTCTTCGGCGTGGCAAGGACCTGCTATAACGCCTATCTGTGCATAAGGCACGTGATGTATTTTGTTGAAATATTCACCTACTATAAGTCCGCTCTTAGGTTCGATACCTTTGATAGCAGAAAATATATTTTTATTAGATAGCGGTTCGGTGAGTTTTTCTAATTCTTCGTTCAAGAAAGCTGAAGGGATAGAAAAAACAAGGTAATCACTAAAAGTTACCGCCTCGTTGATGTCGTTAGTGAGGTGTAGCTTACTGATGTTTAAATGTACATCGCTGAGGTAGTTAGGGTTGTGTTTAGTCGCTTTTATGTGCTCAATAGCCTGTTCATTGCGCATATACCAACACACTTGGTCGATATTGGCGGTAAAAATCTTAATCAGAGCCGTTGCCCAACTCCCTCCTCCGATAACTGATATTTTGGTTTCCACAATTGTTAGCTATTATTATTTTGGGGCAAAGATACGAAAATAATGCTGTATTACCAAAAAGTGCCTACTAAAACCACAGAGCAAACACACCAAAAGAGGAAATATAGTTTACGCTATAGAAATTATGTGATAATCAATTAAATCTGTTCCAATTTCTGTACCGTTAGGTGTACTTCTTTTTTTTTAAGAAATTTTTTTGCTTTTGATTTAAGTTGTTACTAATTTTATGTCCAACAAGTCTAAACACAACGACGAGTGATGTAAGGAGGTAGTAGCACCATAAGTTCAATTAATGTTCGATTATAATTCGATTAACCTTTATTGTAGAGCCACTGTAGAGCCACTGTAGAGCCACTGTACTTCCGTTTAAGGTTTATTAAAAGTCCGTCATACGTCCCGCAGAGCAACTGCGCAAAATTATGAAGTATAGGTCAGTTCGAGACTTTCAGGTAGCTTGCTACCTATTTGTTTGATTTGTAAGATTTCTGTAGCGTAAGCTACACTCTCCTTACATCGAAAGTACTTCTTTTTTAAGAAAATTTCTTGCCTTTGGTCTAAAAACCTCACATTTGTCAATTCTCAATTCTCAATTGTCAATTGAGCAATGTATTCTCCGTTTTTTTCTTCGATGTTGTATTGATGTTTTTTAGGATAAAGAAGTGTTAGCCGTTTCTTTAAGTTTTCAATGCCAATACCTGAGTTATACAAACTTTCTTGTTTAGGAATTATAGTGTTCTCACTTCTAAATATTACCTTATTCTCTTCCACTCTCAAGCTAAACGACAATTCTGTTACCTCCGTTGCCGATACGCCGTGCTTAAAAGCGTTTTCCACCAAGCTGATAAACAGCAAAGGCGCTATGGTGAGTGGGGGGGGTAGTTGCTTCGGGAAATCTACCCGTACAGTAGTTTTATCAGTGAGGCGCAACTGCATTAAACTGATGTATTGTTGCAAGAAATCCACTTCCTCTGCAAGGCTAATCTGCTTTTGGTCACTGTTTTGCATAAAGTGACGCATCAGCTTACTAAGGCTATGCACGCTCTGTTGTGCCTTTTGAGGATCAAACTCTATAAGCGAATAGATATTGTTGAGTGCGTTGAAAAAGAAATGTGGTTGGAGTTGGTATTTCAGTTGGGTAAGGTCGGCTTGTAGTTTGTGCGCTTGGGCTTCTTTCTGAGCAATTTCCAAGGAAAAGTTGCGTTGTGCATAACGTATTGCCATCGCAAAGATTACCGGCAAGAGGTTCGAGAGGAAATCAAAATATACGAAAGCGTGAAAAGGAGGCATCTTGTGCTTACCTTTGTGAAGGTTGAAGTACGAAAAGAGTTCATACTTGCTGTACGACATACATAAAATAAGTACCACCGCTACCAATACAAAAAATATATATCGTTTTTTAAACCACAGTTTATCAATAAGCCATTCATAACTGATGTAGAACAAAAACATCAAGAAAGGCAGAGACACTAACGAACGGTAAGACGCCTCCTCAAATCGGTGATTGCTTTCGGAGATAAAAATAAGGGCAGGTAAAATACAAACCACTGCCCAAGCAGCTATGTGTGTTAAAAATTTCATTCTTTATACTTTGATGTTTTTAAATAACTTTCTGCAAAACTCTTGATGATTTCAGAAGAATAGTCTCCTCCTTTGGCATAAGAGATACCCATAACTTCTAAAGCTATAGCTTGGCACTGCTCATCATTAATAGTAATGGCTTTGCTATCTAATATTTCTCTAACAATAACCATACATTTTTGCAGGTCTTCTGTTGTAGCATAAGGAGGTAAAGTTATATTCATCTGTTTTTATTATTTCTAATTGTCTGTTTCTCTCGCACTACTCGTATCTGAGGGCGCTAATAGGTTCTAACTCGGCAGCTTTGCGGGCTGGATACCAACCGAAGAAAACCCCTGTAATGGTACATACTAAGAAGGATATTACAATAGAATACAAGGTGATACTCACAGGCCAGCCTATAAACAGCGATACGCCTACCGTTGCTAATAAGCCAATAATTACCCCTAATACCCCCCCAGTGATACTAATTAGCACCGACTCGATGAGGAACTGCGCCAAAATATCCTTCCCCTTAGCTCCAATAGCCATACGCAAGCCTATCTCCTTAGTGCGCTCTTTTACTGATACGTACATAATATTCATAATGCCTATTCCCCCTACGATGAGCGAAATGCTGGTAATAGCTACCAATAACACGGTAAGCATCTCGCTGGTAGAGCTAAACGTACTGATGAGCTCCTGTTGTGAAAACACGTTGAAATCATTTTCTTGTGTAGCCGAAAGGTTATGCGTGCCCTCCAAAATCTTCTTCACTTGGTTTACCGCATTCTCCGACTGACTTTCATTGAGCACCGAAGCCACAATACTCTGCAAGAAAGTTTGCGCCAAAATACGCTTTTGTACCGTAGTATAAGGGGCGATAATCACATCGTCTTGGTCTTGACCAAAGTTGCTCTCACCTTTTTTGGTAAGGATACCAATCACTTTAAAAGGGATATTCTTAAAGCGTATAGTTTGCCCAATAGGGTTTTTGCCGTTAGGAAAGAGGTTCTTAGCTACTGTTTGTCCTATAACGGCTACTTTGGCAAAGTTAGTAATTTCATCTTCACCAAACATACTTCCCTCTGCTACACTCCACTCGCGTATGGGCAAGTATTCGGTATTCACTCCGTAGATAGAGGTAGGCCAGTTGTTGCCCCCTGCTATACTTTGTCCATTGCCACTTACTACCGGCGATACGTATTTCAGTAGGGTACCTTCTTTTTTGAGGGCTTCGTAATCCGTCATTTTCAGCGATTGCATATCACTCATACTCATACGCACGCCGCCCATCATACCCGCACCAGGGCGGATATTGAGCATATTGGTACCCATTTTAGAGATATTCTCTTTGATACTCTTTTTAGAACCCTCGCCAATGGCAAGCATTGTTATCACTGAGCCCACCCCAATGATGATACCCAGCATTGTAAGCATAGCCCTTGTTTTGTTGAGCAAGAGGGCACGCCACGCTATTTTAAAAAGGTTTTGTATATTCATTTGCTTTTAGGTGTTAGGTTTTAGGTGTCAGATTAGTCAGAAAAGTCCACCTTCCCGTCTGACTCGTCTAACCAAATGGCTAATCTTCTACCACTATTTTCGCCAATTCTTCCTTTGCATTCAGCCTATCGGTTACTTCTTTATCGCTGATGATATGTCCGTCTTTGAGTACAACCGTACGCTTGCTGAAAAGGGCGATGTCGTTCTCGTGGGTTACAAAGCCTATGGTACTACCTTGGTCATTAAGGCGTTGGAAAAGCTCCATTACCTCATAAGAGGTTTTAGTGTCAAGGTTACCTGTAGCCTCATCAGCAAGGAGTATCACCGGGTGGTTCACTAAGGAACGCGCAATGGCTACCCGTTGCTGTTGTCCACCCGAGAGTTCACTGGGCAAGTGGTTCAATCGGCTTTCTAATCCCACGCTGATGAGAGCTTCAATAGCGCGCTCGCGACGTTCTTTAGCTGAGATTTTAGAGTTGTACATCAAAGGGAGCTCTACATTCTCGATAGCTGAGGTACGCGCCAAAAGGTTGTACGACTGAAAGATAAAGCCTATCTTGGTGTTGCGTACTGTTGCGAGTTCGTTCTTGCTCATATCTTTCACCGAGATGCCGTCCAAAATGTAATCGCCTGACGACGGACGGTCTAAACAACCTAATATGTTCAATAAGGTTGATTTACCCGACCCACTGGGTCCCATAATGGTTACGAACTCCCCCTCGTGAATAGTGAGGTTGATGCCTTTGAGGGCGTGAACGATTTCGTTACCCATTCTAAACTCGCGTTTCATATCGCGTATGTCGATGATTGCTTTTTTCATTTATTTGGCTTTTGAGTTATCACGACGAGGACGTTTAGGCATAAACGGACTACTGCTGTCGCCACTATCTTTCTTTTCCGCATTGGCTTGCGGGTTCATATTTGCTAAGGACGTGACCACTTCTGTACCTACTGTTACCCCACTGAGCACCTGCACATTGATACCATCATTACTGCCTATGGTTATCGCTTTTTGGGCAAGACTACCATTAGCATTCACTACCCATACGTATTTTTGTTTGCCCTTGCCGTGCTGTACTTTAGGAACTTCAGCTGTAATGCCTTTCTGAGCGTAGTACTGCATCAGTAGGTCGATGTCTGGGGTGAAATTCATCGCTTTTGCAGGCACTATGGTTACGCCTTTCAGCTCATTGGTATAGATAGCGATGGTAGCAGTAAGCCCTGGTTTGAGCTTCTCATCGGGATTTTCTGCCTCTACTATCACTGTATAGGTTACTACATTAGATGAGGTAGTAGGTGATAGACGCACTTGGGTTACCTTCCCCGAAAACTCTTCTTGGGGGTAAGCATCTACGGTAAAGCTCACACGTTGCCCTACTTTCACTTGTCCTATATCGGCTTCGTCTACATCGGCTTCCACCTGCATACGCTTGATGTCTTTGGCTATCTTGAAAAGTGTAGGCGCACTCATCGAGGCGGCTACCGTTTGCCCTTCTTCTACCTCTTTGCTGAGGATAATCCCATTGATAGGCGAATAGATATTGGCATACCCCAAATTGGTTTTTGCTTGATTGAGGGTCGTAAGACGTTGTGCTACATTTGTTTTCGCGTTGTTGAACTGATACAATGCTTGCTCGTAGTCCGATTTGCTAATCACTTGGGCATTGTACATTTTCTGTTGTCGTTCGTAATTCTGACGGTAGTAATTCAGTTCGTTGAGTGCCGATTGGTAATTGGCAGTAGCATTTACAACCATTTCTTGAAGGTTCGTCTTGTCGAGTTCCGCCAGTAGCTGTCCTTTCTTCACTTGGCTGTTGTAATCTACGTAAATCTTGCTTACCAATCCCGATACTTGGGTACCTACTTCCACCTCGTCCACTGGCTGTACGCTACCAGTAGCAGTTACTTCGGTAGTAACATCACCTTCGGTTACTTTATCGGTTTGCAGGACGATAAAAGAAGGTTTTTCCTTCATAAAGAAGTAATACACCCCAAAAGCCACTACGGCTAATAGTACGATAATGATGATTTTCTTAATGTGTTTTTTCATTGTATTTAGTCGTTAGTTATTAGATAATATTCTATAAGTTATTTTTTTCAGAAAGATGACCATCGCTACATTCCCCCTCCTTGGGAGGGGGTTAGGGGGAGGACTCCCTCATAAAACTTCAGCAACTGTACATACAGCGCCTGCATATACTTATTTTGCAAATAGGTTTGCTCCGCGTTGAGGTAAGCGTTTTCGCTTACGAGAAGCTCGGTATTGGTAAGTCCACCGAATTCGTGCTTTTTTACTGCCAAATCGTATGCCAATTTAGCATTGTCACGAGCCGTGCGCGAAGCTGCTTGTTGTGCTTGGTAGGTGGTAGCATTCTGCCAAGCGGTTTCTATTTTGGTATAGAGGTCTTTTTCTGCTTGTTGTTCGTCGAGCACCGCTTGTTGTTGGGTAACCTTAGCCAGTTTCACATTGTTCTTATTTCTGAACTGCGAAAAGATAGGAATATTGAGCGATGCTCCTATGGTTTGACCGAAATTGCTGTCCAACTGCGTGCGATAGCTCAAATCGTTGAGGTTTGAATATCCTGTATTTACCCCTGCTTGTAGCGATAGAGTAGGGGCATAGCCCGCTCTGGCTATCTTGATATCTTTTTCGGCTATTTTTTGTTGTGATTGATAGATTTTTAGATTGGGAAGTTTTTGTTTGGCTTCCGCAAATACCACATCTTTATTAGGGATAATCGCCGTTTCATCATCTGCGGGAAGGTCGAGCGCAATGGCGAAATCACTATTAGGAGGAAGCTCCAACAGTTGTTTGAGGGTCAGTACCCTACTTTCGTATTCATTTTCTGCTTTGATAATAGCATACTCGTTGTTGGCGTGACGTGTTTCTATCTCAGCTAAACTCAGTTTAGCAATAGACCCATTGGCAAACTTACCCTGTGCTTGTTTTAATTCCTCACCCGAAGAGCGCGCCGTATTCTTAGCTACCTCTATGCCCTCATAGCTGTAAAGGGCTTGCAGATAAGCTTCAAGCACACTCAAAGTGATGTTGTTTTTCGCCTCTTGCACGTACAGTTCATTCTGTTCGAGCAATAATTTGCTGCGGTCTACTTGTAGGTTCAGTTTATTACCCTGATAGAGTGGCATAGATGCCGATACCCCAAAATTGTTGGAGAACGTACGGCGCGACACCCGCTCATTAGAAATTTGATTGATTGCCGAACCGTAATTCTGGTTTGCCGAAGCCGAGCCACTTACCGTAGGCAAGCGGTTGCTCTTCGCCTGACTGTAATTGATTTCAGCCGTCTGCTGGTTCAGTTCCGTCTTCTTTACAGAAATATTGTTCTGTACCGCATAGTTAATACAGTCAGCCAGCGACCATTGTTTCGCTTGAGCCCCTGCTAACAAAGGACAGAGACACAAAAAAGATATGTACAAAGTTCTTTTCATCGTTTTTAGTTTTTAAGCAACTTTTTGTCATTTAGTTGCGACAAAGGTAGTGCAATATAGCCGAAGTTCGCAAAAATAATCGATGAAAAGCCTTATTTTATCGACGAAAAGCAATATTTAGCAGTTAATTTTTAGTTATAAGCTGTTAATTTTAGTCGTCAGAAACGTCCAATTGCGCTACCTTATCCACCTTGTCCGCTCACTCTATCCAGTCTCCCCTGTCTACCCCGTTCTCCTTCTCCGACCCGCCTACCTCGTCCAACAACTTGTCATATCCTGAAATAGGTTTACACTAAAAACCATAAAAAGATATGACAAAAGGGAGGAAAGAAACAGTTCGGTACAGTGATTGCTTTAAGTTGAGTATCGTAGAAGAGATTGAGAGAAACGGATTGAGTATTGAAAACTGCCGACGCAAGTACGGCATTGGAGGAAGTACAACGATTCAAAAATGGCTTAAAAAGTATGGTAAAAATCACTTATTAAATAAAATAGTACGCGTGGAAACAATTGATGAAATCGGGGAGCTTCAAGCTCTTAAAAAGGAGTTAAAAGCCCTTAAAGAGGCTTTTGCTGAAACGACTTTAGAGAATAAAGTTTATAAGACTTATTTTCAAATTCTTGGTCAGGAAACAGGAATGGGCGATGAAATAAAAAAAAAGTTAGAACAAGAGTTATTGAAGTACTTTCCAAAACAGAAAAGATAAGCGCTCTTTGCAAGTGTTTTGGTATTAGTAGACAAGCTCATTATAAAGCAGTTAAATCGTTTAAGGAGGTAGCACTCAGTGAGAGTATAATTATTGAGATGGTACAGGAAATACGTCGAGAACTGCCCAAGATAGGAGGAAAGAAGCTTTATTATATGTTATCAGATAAGATACATCAGGTAGCAAAAATAGGGAGAGATAAGTTCTTTATGATATTGAATAATAATGATTTACTTATTCAA
>NZ_AKFR01000028.1:0-2838 GCF_000277665.1 Capnocytophaga sp. oral taxon 335 str. F0486
CATTTACAAAACGGTGAATCTCATTATGAAATCCTATACGTTGGTATCCTTTTGTTACCTCAATACGATGTGCCCTACAATAGACTAAAATATCCTCAAAAGTAAAAGTAAAAGGCGCATCGCAATCAGTGGTTTTAGTAAGATATCCTTTTTCATCAAATTCATACCAAAGTCCTTTGGCAAAACCTCTTACATATGCTATTCCTTTTTGTTTTATATACCCATTTGAAGCATAAAATTCTTTATATAAACAAAAATAAGAGTTAAAAGGGTAATAATTATAAATAATTTCATCTTCTCCTTTTAAAATCTCAAAATAAGTACCATTCTTTGAATATTGATGAACGTCCCCTAATACATCTTTTTTCATTATGCGATAAGTAGCTTCGTCAAATACTTCAAATTCATCGGTTATAGTTGGAAGATTTTGGTAAATTACTTTTTCCTCAGTTATTGCCCCAAAAGAAGACAGCAAAGGTAAGCCTATTCCCACAGCACCTAATGCTTTAAGAAATTCTAAACGGTTCATAGTGTTAATTATTGATGTATTCTATATCCTCTCTTTTGATTTCTTTCCCTGTTTTACCGTCTAAATAGATAGCTTCTATAAGGTCGTCACGCTTCAAATGTTCTATTGTCCAATAACAACTCCCATCGGCATTTACAAAACGGTGAATCTCATTATGAAATCCTATACGTTGGTATCCTTTTGTTACCTCAATACGATGTGCCCTACAATAGGCTAAGATATCCTCAAAACTAAAAGTAAAAGGCGCATCGTAATCAGTGGTTTTAATAAGATGTCCTTTTTCATCAAAATCATACCAAAGCCCTTTGGCAAAGCCTCTTACATAATTTATGCCTTTCCGCATTATATAACCGTTTGACATATAAAATTTCTTTGACATAAAAAAATAAGAATTGAAAGGAAAATAATTATAAATATAATCGCTTTTTCCTTTCCATATCTCAAAATAAGTACCATTCTTTAAATATTGATGAGCGTGTCCTAATACATTTTTTTCCATTACTTGGTATAAAGCCATATCAAAAACTTCAAATTCGTCGGTTACGATAGGGAAATTGTTGTAAATTATTTTACTCATATCTCTGTTATTTTATTTTTTTCTTTCTTATATTATTAACTTCTTATACTATCATTAGCTTTTTTCCATTGCCATTTCCATAGAGAATAGCGTTCTTCGTGTACAATATGCGAATAATCCATCAAGTTTTCTGTTGTTTTAACCGTATAAGTATAATCGGCATTACCACTTGCTTCTTTATTAGTAAAACTGTGTGGGAGGTCAAAACTGTGTAAAAACTCGTGAGCAGCGGTTTGGTCATTTCTGCTTGGAAATAATACAATAAACTTATCTGAGCAATACCCATTTAGTCCCTTAAAGCCACCAACACTCATATATCCTCCCCTCTCTCCTAAATAAATAGCTTTATAGAGGTCGTCATACTGGTTAGGATCTTCTTCTTTGGCACTTAAATCGGCTTTTAGTTTGTTGTAAATATATTTTTCCAAATCTATAAATCCTGGAGGGATAGAGGTGGTATCCTTGTAATAGCTTACTATTTTCCCAGCTCGAACATAAGTATTCAAAAAGTGGGGAGCATCAGTAGGATTACTTATATCTACTTCCTCAGTAATCACCTCGGTATTTATCAGAGCTTGGTGTAAATACTTTTTAAATAAATCTTCTTGCCCCGTAGTTTCTCCTGTCAATTCATTACCTGTTGAAATAGGAGGAGTCTTTACACTTATCAACAACATTTTAGCCTTTTTCTGTTTAGCAGGGGCGTTTGCCCATATATGGAGCTTGCCGGCTAATTGTTCCACTTCACTACCATCGGCTTGTTTGGTAACCGCAAATACTTCTAAATCCTTGTTTTCCCCACAAGGGGTATTACAAGTAATCAGCAGTAGTTGCTCTGTAACCCCTCTGGGCATTTCTTGGGTACGAATCACTTTGGGGCTTACAGTAAAGCCTTCGGGCTCTTTAAAACGCAATTCGTCAGGGGCTTGTTCTATATCTATTTTCAGCAAAACTTGCACGCTGTTGGGCTGTTCACTATCTCCTACTTTTTTAGTAGGCAACATAGAAAGCCACGAACAATAGTATTTTGTAGGACTACCTCCTACTGTACGCCAAGGCACAGTATAATAAGTGTATTCTCTTTCTAAATCAGTGTATAAGTTAGTATTAGGGGTAAAAGTCCCATCATATCTATTAACATCTGTTACAAGAGCTCCTGCACTATCGTATTGTTTGGCTACAATAGTTTTATAATCGGTATCGCCAAACACCCCTGTATCGCCTACGCGCATCCAGTCAAAACCGTAATCCTCACCTTTCCAGCCTCTTTTGGGTCGGAAGTGTACCAAGCATTTAGCGTGTATTTGTTGGTCACTGGTAGCATAGCTTTCTGCACTATTAGTAATATTATTTGCTTGTTCCCCTTTTACCGAAAGTAATCCTTTGCTGTTTACAGTTGCCTCTTCATCGGAGTGTATAAACAGCTTTTTAGTGCCCGCTACATTGGTATCCTGCGCCTCTATCTTTATCTGGTTAGGCGAGTGTATCAAGGCACTGCCCGCTTGGGTGTGGAAGTAAGTAGCAATGAGCTGTTCCATAAAGGGGGTGGTAAGCAAGGTCTTTTGCAAAATGTTCATCAGGGCGGTATTGCCCACGTCTAACACAAAATTGTTCTGTGCATTGAGTGAGATATTTCGCCCTGCACAAAGGGTAAAATCTTTTACGGCGTTCAGCTCTATATTCCCTTTGCCGTCAAGCAAATAACTACTACCTCTTTTGTCTTTTATCAGTA
>NZ_AKFR01000029.1:0-96153 GCF_000277665.1 Capnocytophaga sp. oral taxon 335 str. F0486
TGGAAGTACCTCAAAACTTAAAATAGTCGTAGCACGACAGAAGAGACATTTTATTTACATTGCCATTGGAAGTCTTCGACTTTAGATTGCATTTCGGGACGGTACTCATAGTGCCACCACTCTGAGAAAATAGATTTAAAGTTATATTTGTTGAGTACATCCTTCAACAACTTGCGATTCTCAAGTACCTTTTTAGGGAGGGTCGTGCAAGTGTGATGTGCTTTTTTACCAAAGAAATCAAAAGGAGTACCCATATCTAATTCCTTGCCTTGTGCATCTACAAGGGTAAGATCGACAGCAGCCCCGCGATTGTGTTTAGAACCTTTCGCGGGGTTTGCTACGTAGTGGGTACCTGGAAGTATCTTCCACATCTTTTTCTGTACCGAAAGCGGTCGGTAGCAGTCGAACAATTTAATGCGGTATCCCAACAATTTAAACTCTTCATTAGCTTTTACCAAAGCCTTTGCAGTACTCTTACGGAGATAACACTCACCACAATCATATACTGCTTGTTTGAGGAAATTATCGGGGGTGGCGTATTTCATATCGAATACAAAGTCATTAGAAAGGCTTCTGAGGAGCACAAAATCATTCTGCTGTGCTAAAAGTGAGGACACTGATAATAATGTAAAAAGTTGTAAGAGGTATTTCATAAGAGTGATTTTCGGCAAAAGTACAAAAAAACTTAAAAAAGACTTGCTATATGTAACAAATTTACTACTTTTGTGCTATGATTCAGAAAACAGTACAAATACTCAACAAACGAGCGAAATTTGAATATGAAATCCTCGACAAATACACGGCGGGGATTGTGCTCGTGGGTACCGAGATAAAGTCTATCAGGTTAGGAAAGGCTTCTATAGCTGAGAGTTTTTGCGAGTTTAACGATAAAGGAGAGCTTTTCGTAATCAACTCTACCATTGAAGCATATGACTTTGGCACCTATTACAACCACCGCCCCAAAAGTGAACGCAAACTGCTTTTGCAGAAAAAAGAACTTCGCAAACTCAATAAAGAAGTGAAAAATAGCGGGCTTACTATTGTACCTCTCAAACTCTTTATTAACGAAAAAGGTTTGGCTAAAATGGATATAGCCTTAGTACGCGGTAAGAAATTGTACGATAAACGCGAAACTATTAAAGACCGTGATAACAAGAGAAACTTGGATAGGCTGATGAAGAAGTAAGTCCTCACCCCGTTCCCCTCTCCCAAGGAGAGGGACAAACTGTGAATTAATTATTAACAATTAATCATTAGATAAGTGTATAGAGATTTTAAAGAACTCCCCGATGATGCCCGTGTGTGGGTATACCAATGCAACCGTAGCTTTACAGAAGAAGAGCAAAAGCAACTGCATTCACAATTAGAAGAATTTATAAACCACTGGATGGTGCACGGTAAGGATTTGCTATCATCATTTGAATTGCGCTATAACCGATTTATAGTTATAGGAGCATTACCCGATGCCCACGGTGTAGGAGGTTGTTCTCTTGATGCTTTAGCGCACTTTATTCAAGAACTTGAAGTCCAATACAACGTTACATTGCTTGACCGTATGAATGTGAGTTACCGTCAAGGTGAACACATCGCCTATAAAAACCTTGCCGATTTCAAAAAAATGGTAAAAGAAAAAGCAGTATCGGCACAAACTATAGTGTTCAACAATTTGGTGAATACTAAAATAGAATACGAAGAGAATTGGGAAGTGCCTTTGGAAGACAGCTGGCACAACCGGTTTTTATAGCGCGAGTTGTACAGGCAATAGAAGAAGTATGAACTTTGCCAAAATCTGAAACTTTGGCAAAGTGTAGCGACGCAAATGCGATTTTAAGACTTTTCGGACAGCCTTTTTTATTGTTAATATATCTGTCCTCTTAGTAAGTCTTCCAAGGTTTCTGCCTTTCTGATAAGTTTAGCTTCCCCATTCTGCCACAATACTTCTGCTGGACGCAAGCGTGAATTGTAGTTGCTCGCCATAGTGTAGCAATAGGCACCTGCATTGTGAAAGCACAATATATCACCCTCAGTAATCTCAGCTATTTGTCGGTTAGAGGCAAAAGTATCGGTCTCGCATATATACCCGACTATTGAATAGAAACGCTTCTTACCTTCGGGGTTAGAAATGTTTTCGATATAATGATTAGCCCCGTAGAACATTGGTCGGATAAGATGATTGAAACCAGAGTCGATGCCTGCAAATACGGTAGAAGTGGTTTGCTTTACTACATTCACCTTTACTAAAAAGTAGCCTGCTTCACTTACCAAAAACTTACCAGGCTCGAAAGCTAATGTAAGGTTGCGACCGTACTCCTTGCAGAAATCAGCAAAGCGACTGCTGAGACGTTCGCCCAACTCTTCTATATTGGTTTGTATATCTCCCTCTTTATAAGGCACTTTAAAGCCACTACCAAAGTCGATAAATTGTAAATCCTTAAAGTGTTTAGCGGTTTCAAAGAGTATTTCGGCAGCGTATAGGAACACATCAATATCTAAAATATCACTACCCGTGTGCATATGAATACCGTTGATGTGCATCTTTGTATTCTCGACGATGCGCAAGATATGCGGTATTTGGTGAATGCTAATACCAAACTTACTATCGATATGCCCTACCGAAATATTGCTATTACCGCCTGCCATCACGTGTGGATTGATACGAATACACACAGGTATCTCAGGGTGTTGTGTGCCAAACTGCTCCAAGAACGAAAGATTATCGATGTTGAGCTGTACTCCTAAGCGCATAGCCTCCTCAATTTCGTCCATTGAGACACCATTAGGCGTAAAAATAATTTGCTGAGGGTTAAAACCCGCCAGCAATCCCAACTGTACTTCCTGAATAGAAACGGTATCGAGACCAGCTCCCAAGTCCTTCATCAATTTCAAGATAGAAATATTAGAAAGGGCTTTCATTGCATAGTTGATGCGCAACTTGGGTACTGAGGCAAAGGCATTGGTAAGTCGGTTATATTGAGAAGCAATCTTCTGGGCATCATATACATATACAGGGCTCCCGTAAGTATGTGCTATGTTTAGTAAATCGTTTATTTTCATTGAATATACTGTTGTTTAAATGATTATAGGGCACAAAAGTACAAATAATTAGTAAAATGGCAAATAATACTAATAATACCAGAAATGCCAATAATACCAAATTAATGACAAATGACAGTGTGAGCCACACAGGCGGGTGCGAGCCGCACGGGCAGGTGTAATTAGCAAATTTGAGAATTAGCAAATGGAGGTGGAAAAATAAAATAATGTAGATGAAAGCCTTATTTAATGATTAATGGTTAATGGTTAATGATTAATGATTAATTTGGGAGAAGCTTATAGAGAGCTTATAGAAAAGACGAACAAAAAACGGTACGAGCCACACGGGCAGTCGTAGCACGACAGGCAGATAATGAAAGGACGAACAATGAACGAACAATGAACGAACAAATGACGAACAAAAGACGAACGAATGACGAACAAATGACGAACAAATGACGAACGAATGACGAACAAATGACGAACAAATGACGAACAAAGAACGAACAAATGACGAACAAATGACGGTGCGAGCCGCACGGGCAAAGGAACGAATGACGAACAATGAATGAACAAAAGACGAACAAAAGACGAACAAATGACGAACAAATGACGAACAAATGACGAACAAATGACGAACAAATGACGAACAAATTACGAACAAATGACGAACAATGAACGAACAATGAACGAACAAAAGACGAACAAAAGACGAACAAAAGACGAACAAAAGACGAACAAAAGACGGTGCGAGCCGCACGGGCAAAGGAACGAATGACGAACAATGAATGAAGAAAAGATAAAGCTAAGGTGGAAATAAGAAGAAGGTTATTAGTAGAATTCATACTGCAACGGCGAAGGGTATATGAAGATGGGGTTGTTTTATGTGCAAAAAGCAGTAGTTTTCAGATATTTAAATAATAATTTCAAATTAATTAAACGACTGAAATACAGTATATAATAAATTAGTATACACAAAAATAATCTGAAAAAAGAGAAAAAAGTTTTGCCGTTTCAAAAAATAGTTATACCTTTGCGCCTTGAATATAAATAACACATTAATAAATAGAGAAAAAAATGGCAAGAGTTTGTGACTTAACAGGCAAAAAAGCATTGGTGGGCAATAACGTGTCACACGCAATGAACAAAACAAAACGTAAATTCAATGTAAACCTCCGTACAAAACGTTTCTTCATTCCAGAAGAGAATCGTTGGATTACCCTAAAAGTATCGGCAACTGCAATTAAAACTATCGACAAGAAAGGTATCTATGCAGTGCTTAAAGAAGTAGAACGTAACGGATATATTAACTAATTTAAAAGAATACTAAAATGGCTAAAAAAGGAAATAGAATTCAGGTTATTTTGGAGTGCACTGAGCACAAAGAGTCTGGTTTACCAGGAACTTCACGTTACATCACTACCAAAAACAAAAAAAATACTCCAGATAGATTAGAGCTTAAGAAGTTCAACCCTATCCTCAAGAAAGTAACTGTTCATAAAGAAATTAAATAATTAAAACATTATGGCAAAGAAAACAGTAGCAACCTTACAAGGTAAATCTAAAAAGCATACTAAAGCTATCAAAATGGTGAAATCACCTAAAACAGGTGCTTATACTTTCGTAGAAAGCGTAATGGCTCCTGAGCTCGTTGATGAATTTTTGAAGAAGAAATAATTAAATTTTCTCTATTTTTATCATATTTAAAAAAGCTGTCGTGAGACGGCTTTTTTGCATATATAAACTTTTTTACTACCTTTGCACTCATATCCTAAAATATACAATAAGCTATGGCATTGCAATTTCTGAAAAATATCTTTTCAAAAGAAAAGAAAGAAACCTTAGATAAAGGCTTGGAGAAATCTAAAAACAGCTTTTTTGACCGCTTAGGAAAGGCTCTCGTTGGGAAATCGAAAGTAGATGAAGAGGTGCTCGATGACCTTGAAGAAGTGCTTATTGCCAGTGACGTAGGGGTGAATACTACTCTTAAAATCATTGACCGTATAGAGGCTCGTGTGGCTAAAGACAAGTACTTAAATACTTCTGAACTGAATACTATCCTTCGTGAAGAAATAGCAGGACTTCTATCAGAAACCCATACAGGAGAAGCAACAGACTTTACTTTACCTACTGACAAAAAGCCTTATGTGATGATGGTAGTAGGGGTAAACGGAGCTGGAAAGACCACTACTATCGGCAAGCTAGCAAGTCAGTTTACTAAAAAAGGCTTGAAAGTAGTATTAGGTGCTGCTGATACTTTCCGCGCCGCTGCGATTGACCAGCTACAAGTGTGGGCAGACCGTACCGGAGTGCCAATGATTAAACAGCAGTTAGGTAGCGACCCTGCTTCAGTAGCCTATGATACCCTTAGTTCAGCGGTAAAACAAAATGCTGATGTAGTAATTATTGATACGGCAGGACGCTTGCACAACAAAATCAATCTAATGAACGAGCTTTCTAAAATCAAGCGCGTGATGCAAAAAGTGATTCCTGATGCTCCTCACGAAGTGCTGTTAGTACTCGATGGTTCTACTGGACAAAATGCCTTTGAGCAAGCTAAAGAATTTACCAAAGCCACTGAAGTAACCGCTTTGGCTGTTACTAAATTGGACGGTACCGCCAAGGGGGGTGTGGTAATAGGCATCTCTGACCAATTTCAGATTCCTGTAAAATACATAGGAGTAGGAGAAGGTATAGACGACTTACAAATTTTTAACAAATATGAGTTCGTAGATTCTTTCTTTAAAGAATAACAACTTCAAAACTAAAATGAGTAATTGATTAACATTATACTAAAAGCGAACCTTTATTGTATCGGTCATCGCATAAGCTTGGCAAGTAAGAATATAGCCTTGCGATACTTCTTCTTCGCTGAGGGTTTCATTCTTCGCCATTTTGGCTTCTCCCTCCTCTACCCTACCGATACAGCTACTACACACGCCGTTCAGGCAAGAGTAAGGTGCATCGTAGCCACGTAAGAGTGCCGAACTGAGAAGTGTTTGGTTGCGCGCACTCTCAAAGCTGTGCGTCTGTCCGTTAAGTTCAAGAGTAATGGCGACATTGCCTTGTAGGGTGCTGTAATCTATCTCAGCTGGCGATGCCTCAAAAAGCTCTGTAAAAATGCGGTCTTTATCTATCCCTCTTAACAAGAGTATCTCACGGAGGTTTTTTACCAATTCCGTAGGACCACAAGCATAGTAACGCCCCCAGTTGAAATCTTTGTACTTAGTAAAAAGCTCATTCACTATTCTATCGTTGATGCGCCCCGTATAGTGGTCTCCCCAAGGCTCTTGACTGAAAGCGTAGTGGACTAAAAAGCGTTCGGGATACTGAATGCGGAGGGCTTCTATTTCATCAAAAAACAAAGCCTCCTCTTTAGACTTATTACCATAGACGAATACTACCTTGATATTCGTTTTAGACAAGGCTGTTTTGGCAATGCTCATCATAGGGGTTACGCCACTTCCTGCCGAGAAGAGCATAATATCGCGGTTGCCAAAGATGTCGTAAAAGAATACGAAAGAACCCATAGGAGGCATCACTTCTAATACATCACCCGCTTTGAGTTGGGTCGTCGCATAGGTAGAGAACACACCATTAGGCACGCGCTTTACGGCTACGCTCAGTTCACTTTCGTTCACTCCAGAGCAAATAGAATAAGCACGACGCACCTTTTCTCCACCAATCGTTTGTTGGAGAGTAAGGTATTCGCCAGCTTCAAAGTGAAATACTTTCTTCAATAACTCAGGTACTTCAAAGGTAATCATTACCGATGAAGTAGTAAGTTGTGTGATTTTAGATATAGTTAGTTCGTAAAATTGATTCATTTGTACATTTCGTTCAAGCCAAAATAGCCAGAGGTAGAAGTACCGAGCTTCTCAAAGTAAAAAGTTTCTTTCGACGCTGATCTCGAAGCTCTTCCGGCAACATTTCCTGTAATCTCTTGTAAAGTGCGTGCCAAAATAGGCTCAGTTTCGTCGCCTAATACCCCTAAATCATTTACAATCTCACTAATCTGAATATTAGGTTCTAAGCCATTTACGTAATCGCCTATGCCTTTGGCGTTTTCTATCTTCATTACCAAGGGTTGCATCGCCCATTTGTGCTTAGGGTTTTTAACTTTTCGTTGCTTATCGGTAAAGTCGTAAATAGTCACCGAGCCTTGGTTCTTACCCATTGTGGTTTCACCTATCTGCACTACATCTATGTAGGCTTTAAGACCATTGATAACCAATTCACTGGCTGAAGCTGTCCCGTCCGAAGTAATTACATACACTTTGTTAAGTCGCAGACTATTGATAGCCACCTGCCGACTGCCTTTTACCATATTAGACGTAAAATACTCTCTTTCATTCCCTCTAAAAGGTTGCAACTTGCTATTCCATTTTTCTACCGCAAACACCTGTCCGTTAAACTGACCTGTAATCATCGATGCTAAGTAAGTAGCCGAATTAACGCTTCCCCCACCATTGTAACGCAAATCGAGTATTAAGTCAGTAACCCCCTCTGCTTTAAACTCCGCAAAAGCATCGTTTAGTGTCTCATCAAAATCAGATACAAAAGCATTGTACATCAGGTAAGCTATTTTTTTACCTCCCTTGTTGAATACTTTATGAATAAGTACAGGGTTTTCAGGGGTTTGGTTTTGATTTAAAGTATAGGTTTTCCCTGTAGGAGTTGCTTTGCCATTCACAATTCTAAAGGTTGAAAACGAGATGACACCCGTATTTTGCAACAGTTGAAGATAATTAGAACGGTTAAGTGATTGCCCGTTGATAGTGGTTATCAAATCCCCCCGTTGCAAACCTTGTTGTTCTGCCTCCGATTTAGGCACTACATAACGCACTACAGCATAAACTCTAGTTTTTGTTTCGTCTACAAAACCAAAAGC
This sequence comes from Capnocytophaga sp. oral taxon 335 str. F0486, assembly GCF_000277665.1. Taxonomy (NCBI): domain Bacteria; kingdom Pseudomonadati; phylum Bacteroidota; class Flavobacteriia; order Flavobacteriales; family Flavobacteriaceae; genus Capnocytophaga; species Capnocytophaga sp. oral taxon 335. Next base: position 7,925 of record NZ_AKFR01000029.1, read on the forward strand.
GTAGTTTATACCCACACTGGCGGTAATACCCTTGAATTGGTTTTCGAGATCGGTGTAATTATCGGTGATATAGCTAAAGCGATCTATTTCTTCATATCTATTAAGTAACCCTTTATAGAAAAGGACTTTAGGATTGCTAAAACTCTTTAAGAATTGAGTATAACTCTTATTTTTATCAGCTTTGGTATCAGCTAAACTACCAAAACGGTTGTTTTGCAAATTAGGCACATCGGCTTGCCACAAATAATACGTGTTAAGTCCCTTCCAAATAAAATCGCGTACGCGCAAATCGGTATCGTTACCGGTATAGTCAGAGCCCGTAAAAGACACCTCATTGCCATTAGTAACGGGTTCTTTAGTACAAGATAACAAGCTGATAGCTATGAATATAGAGATAAACAAGTGTTTCATATTGAAAATAATTTTCCACAAAAGTAATACTTTTTTTATATTTGCACAAATTTTGTACCAGATAAGAAGTAAAACTAAATACCGATGCGTGAAGTGTGAAAAACAAAATTTTCTGTTTTACAGCATAAAAAGTAGCTCTTTTTTTCAACTAAAATAGAAGATTCCTTCGGTTTTCATATGCTTATTGTTCGTTCATTGTTCGTTCATTGCTTATTTGCCCGTGCGGCTCGCACCGTCTTTTGTTCGTCATTTGTTCGTCATTTGTTCGTCATTTGTTCGTCATTTGTTCGTCTTTTGTTCGTCTTTTGTTCGTCTTTTGTTCGTCTTTTGTTCGTCTTTTGTTCGTCTTTTGTTCGTCATTTGTTCGTCATTTGTTCGTTCATTGTTCGTCTTTTGTTCGTCTTTTGTTCGTCTTTTGTTCGTTCATTGTTCGTCTTTTCATTATCTGCCTGTCGTGCTACGACTGTCCGCGTGGCTCGCACCTGCCTGTGCGGCTCACACTGCCCGTCGTGCTACGACCTCGCACTTTTTACCTTTTATCTTTTACCTTTTACCTAAATAGATAGAATGTCAGATATTATAAAATTACTCCCCGATCACGTAGCCAACCAGATAGCCGCTGGTGAAGTGATTCAGCGTCCCGCCTCAGCAGTCAAAGAGCTGATGGAGAATGCTATCGATGCCGGTGCTACCGAAATAAAACTGCTCATCAAAGACGCAGGCAAGACCCTCGTACAGGTGATTGACAACGGTGTGGGAATGAGTACTACCGATGCGCGTATGGCTTTCGAGCGTCACGCCACCTCCAAAATACAAAAAGCAGAAGACCTTTTCCATTTGCAAACTAAAGGTTTTCGCGGGGAAGCCCTTGCCTCCATAGTGGCAATTGCGCACGTAGAGATGCAAACCAAGCGCCCAGAGGACGAGTTGGGTACCGAAATACACATCGAAGGCAGTAAGATTACGCGCCAAGAGCCCTGCGTATGCCCTACCGGTACGAGCATTGCGATGAAGAACCTCTTTTTCAACATTCCAGCGCGTCGCAACTTTCTAAAATCGGATACGGTGGAATTCCGTCATATACTCGATGAGTTTCACCGTGTTGCTTTGGCACACCCTGCAATTCATTTCTTTTTGTACAACAATGGCAACGAGCTGTTCAACCTGCCAGCTACCAATTTCCGCCAACGCATTGTACATCTTTTTGGAAGCAAAACCAATGAAAAGTTAGTGCCTATCATCGCCGAAGACACACCTTTGGTGCAAATCAGCGGATTTATCGTAAAACCTGAGTATTTAGCAAAGACTAAAAACTTGCAGTTTTTGATGGTCAATCATAGGTTTGTGAAAAATCAATACCTCAACCACGCAATTGCTTCGGCTTACGAAGGTCTTATCCACACCGACCAGAAGGCGGAGTATTTCATCAGTTTAGAAGTAGACCCCACAACTATCGACATCAATATTCACCCTACGAAAACCGAAATTAAGTTTGAAGAAGAGCATAGTATTTATGCCCTACTGAAGTCGGCAGTAAAACACAGTTTGGGTCAGTTTAACATCTCCCCTACCCTCGATTTTAGCAAAGACCCTACTTTCGATATTCCTTATAACTACAAGGACAAAACCCCAGAGTTTCCTAAGATAGAAGTAGACCCCAATTTCAACCCATTTAAAGAAGAATATGTAAGCCGAAGCAGTGGAAGCGATAGCCATAGTAATTTCGGCTCTTACAGCAAAAAAGCACCTACGTGGGAGAGTTTGTACACGGGCATTGAATCTTCCATCAATACCTCAACCCCTGAAACTATCGTGAGTTCGCTCTTTGAAACGGAACCTATACGAAGCCAAGGTAAGAAAATCATTGCTTTGGCAAAGAAATACCTCATAACTACTTTGGAAGGAGAGCTTATCATCATCAATATCAACAGGGCGCACCAACGTATCTTGTACGAAGATTTTATGAAGCATCTGCAATCCACCCATAGTGCAAGTCAGCAACTGATGTTCCCCTACGAACTGCCTTTTGCACCACACGAATTGGAAGTGATTGCACAACTGCGCGAGCTCTTTGAGTGCAGTGGCTTTATGTTTACCATAGAAACCGACAAGATTGTAGTAAGTGGGATTCCTCTGCACCTTACCGATAGTGAGATTCCTAATATTTTCAACGAACTCTTGCAACAGCATATCGAGGCATTACCCTCTACCGAAAACACTCAGAAAGAAGCCTTTGCTAAAGCTTTATGCAAGAGCTTAGCTGTAAAAACCGGACAGGTACTCAGTGAGGAAGAACAAGAAACTTTGATAAATAATTTGTTTAGTTGTCAAGAAGTATTAATTTCGCCTTTTGGAAAGCGAATTTATTACAATCTTTCAGTAAATGAAATAGAAAACCTATTTTAAATGCGAGTTGGATAGGCGATATAAGCATTGTGAACATTGCTAATTAACCAATCTCTAACAACTAATAACTAAAGACTAAAATGGACAGAATATCTAAAACAGTACTACATCTGATTATTATCAATACGATAGTATTAATACTTACCGCATTGAATGAAAAAGGACTATTTTTACCTCAAATAAATATAGTCGGTACTTTTGCCTTACACCATTTTGAAACTCCTTCTTTTCACTGGTGGCAATATATCAGCTATATGTTTATGCACGCTGATTTTACACACCTGCTCTTTAATATGTACGCCTTATGGGCATTCGGGACTCCCTTAGAGAATATATGGGGGCGCAATAAGTTTCTATTCTTCTATTTTTCTTGTGGCGTAGGAGCGGCTTTGCTTCATACGGGAGTAAATTACTACTATGTACATCAAGCTGTCAATGCTTTAGCGGAAGCTGGTGTGCCTGCTAATGAAGTTTTAGAAATTATTGCAGAAGGTAAATACAATCCTAATTGGGGCAATATCATCAATCACAGCACCTTCGAAAGTATGTATGATGTACTTAGATCTACTACCGTAGGTGCTTCAGGTGCTATTTATGGTATATTAGTAGCTTTTGGAATGTTCTTCCCCGATGCCAAACTGATGTTGTTCTTTATCCCTTACCCTATAGCGGCTCGTTATTTTATCCCTTTACTTGTAGCCTTAGACTTAATAATGGGATTTGTGGGAGGAATTACTATTTTCGGTGGTAATATCGCTCATTTTGCACACGTAGGAGGGGCACTCATAGGCTTCCTAATTATGTTGTACTGGAAAAAACACAACTTTGATAAGAATAGATGGGACAGAAGATTGTAAAGAGCCTTTAAGTAGAATCCTATTTTTTAATAACAAATGATATGCAAAATATTCAAATTCCAGAAAACTGGACTGTCTATATCGGCAGATTAGAAGATAACCCCGCTGTATTCCGCCTCAATTTAGGATTAGAGGAAATTGCTCCTATCACCCAATACCCTCAAAGCGTACGCCTTACTTTTGAGCTAAAAGAACCTGATGAAAACGGTTTTTCAAATAACCGAGAACGTGACTTCCTCTATACGATAGAAGATGAAGAAGTAATGCCTTTGCTTAATGAAAGTGATATCTTAGCGGGTATTGTCACTTATCAAGGCACTATCACGTGGTATTTTTATACCGAAAATACTTCTGATTTAGAAAAACGCTTGCAATCAGTAGTAACCAAACACCCTGATTATAGCACTCAAATCAAAACTACTGACGATACTGATTGGAAGATTTACTTTGAGTTTCTTTTCCCTAATATCTACGAAATGCAAAGCATTCACAATAGTAATTTGCAAGAACATTGTGAAGAAGCAGGCGACCACACCGACCAAGAGCGCCCTATTGAACACTGGTTGTATTTCCAAACTGAAAAGGATATGAATAGTGCTATTGCAAAAGCTGAAACCTTAGGTTTTTCAGTATATAACAGAGGTAAAATAGAGCCCGAAGAGGGTGAAGATCCTAATGAAGATTTAGGTTACCGCCTTATCCTCAGTAAAGTAAATAGTGTAGACAACATCGACCCCGATACGTGGGACTTGATAGACCTCGCTCTCGATACTCACGGCGAATACGACGGCTGGGAAACAGTTTTAGTTAAGTAAAAATAATTAACCATTTATCATTAAACATTAATCATTATTTTGAACTTAGAAAGTAAAAAAACAATTGTAGAGAAAAGTGCTAAAGACCTCTTTGCACTCTTAGAAAATGTAGCTAATTTTGAACGACTGATGCCCGATAATATTAGTAAGTTCCAAATGCTCAGCGAGCAGTCTTTTGTGTTTGCTTTAAAAGGAATGCCTGAAATTTCTTTAGAAAAGAAAAGTAGTACTCCCAGCAGTCAGTTGGTATTAGGTGAAGCAAAAGGTAAGATTCCTTTTCAGCTTACTGCCAATATTACCGAAGTATCGAACAATGAGAGTGAAGTACAACTACTCTTCGAGGGTAACTTCAACCCCGTAATGGCAATGATGGTAAAGACACCTATCAGTAAGTTTATGGAAACCTTAGTAACCAAAATGAAAGAATTATAATGGCTGGAAATAGTATAGGTACACTCTTTAGGCTCACCACCTTTGGCGAATCGCACGGCGAAGCCTTAGGAGGAATTATAGACGGCTGTCCACCTAATATAACCTTAGAATTTGAAGCCATACAGCACGAACTCGACCGTCGAAAACCAGGGCAGTCAGCGATTGTTACGCAACGCAAAGAGGGCGACAAGGTACGCTTTCTTTCGGGTATTTTAAACGGCAAAACCACTGGTACTCCTATTGGTTTTATCATTGAGAACGAAAACCAGCATTCAGCTGACTATGCCCATATTGCTGAAGTGTATCGTCCCAGCCACGCCGATTATGTATATCAACAGAAATACGGTATACGTGACTATCGTGGAGGCGGTCGCTCGTCAGCGCGTGAAACAGCTTGTCGGGTAGTAGCAGGAGCTATTGCAAAACAGATACTGAAAGGAGTACAAATTACCGCTTATGTATCAAGTGTAGGTGAGCTTACCCTTACTAAACCCTATACTGAACTCGATTTGGCAATAGCCGAAACTAATGCCGTACGCTGTCCCGACCCTACCTTAGCGGAACAAATGGAAGCCTACATCAAAGCTATTCGTAAGGAGGGTGACACCATAGGTGGGGTAGTAAGTTGTGTAGTAAAAGGAGTACCCGTAGGTTTAGGTGAACCTGTATTCGATAAGCTCCACGCACAGCTTGGCAAAGCGATGCTCTCTATCAATGCTGTAAAAGGGTTTGAATACGGCAGTGGTTTTGCAGGTACTGCAATGCGCGGTAGCCAGCACAACGACCTTTTTAACCCTGATGGCACTACCCAAACCAACTATTCAGGCGGGATACAAGGCGGTATCAGCAATGGTATGGATATTTATTTTAGAGTAGCTTTTAAGCCCGTAGCTACCCTTATGCAAGAGCAACCCGCACTCGACACACACGGCAACATCGTAACAATGCAAGGTAAAGGCAGACACGACCCTTGTGTAGTACCTCGTGCAATACCTATCGTCGAGGCTATGACCGCAATCGTATTATTAGATTTTTGGTTGATTAGTCGTCAAAAAAACTAATGACTAAATATATTAGGAATGAGAGAAAATATAAATTATATTGCCAAGCCTTTTTTGAAATGGGCAGGAGGCAAAACACAACTCATAGAACAGATTAAAAACAACTTACCCAAAATTGTTTTTAAAGAGAAGTTCACCTACATAGAACCTTTTGTAGGGAGTGGTGCTGTGTTATTTTGGTTGCTCAGTGAGTTTCCTAATATGAAAAAAGCAGTTATCAATGATATTAACAAAGAATTGATAGATACTTATAAAGCCATTGCTGAAAATCCTGAACAGCTAATTGCTATTCTTAATAGTCTGCAAATAGAATATCACGCTTTGGAAGAGCAACAAGAGGCTAAAAAGGCATACTATTACCAAAAAAGAGCTTTATTCAATAGCAAATGTGAAGAAAAGGTAATGCAATCAGCTCTATTTATATTCTTAAATCGCACTTGTTTTAATGGTCTGTATCGAGTAAACAGTAAAAATGAGTTTAATGTACCTATAGGTAGCTACAAGCGTCCTATGATTTGTGATAAAGAGAATATTTTAGCAGTAAGCAAGGCTTTGCAAAAGGTAGAAATTATTTGTGGAGACTTTGAGGAAACTATTCATTATACCAAAGAAAATACTTTATTTTATTTCGACCCTCCCTATAAACCTTTGAGTGAAACCTCTAATTTTAATGCTTATGCAAAAGATAATTTTGATGATAGTGAACAAATTCGCTTAAGAGATTTCTGCCATAAACTCAATAACTTGAATCATTATTGGATACTGAGCAACTCAGATGTAAAAGGAAAAGACGAAAACAACCATTTCTTTGATGATCTATATGTAGACTTTACAATAAAGCGCGTATTAGCCAAAAGAACTATCAATGCCAATCCTAAAAAACGAGGGGCGTTAAATGAATTATTAATTAACAACTATACTAATAATTTTTTAAATATATGATTTACGGAGGAAAAGGAGGAGGAAATACAAAAACAGGTTTAGTTTTTGAAGGTAAAACTGATTTAGCAGAATTTTTAAACTCCCAAAATGACTATGAAGTAAAAGAAAATAATGTTTTTTACAAAGGAGAACTTGTTGGAAGAATTTTTAAAAAATACGGTTTTTATAAATTTCTTGAAGAGTTAGATATTGATTGGAAACAATTAATATCTAAGAGGTTGTTACCTGATGATAGTATATTTGTAATCATAGCAAATACATTATTCATAATTGAATGCAAATTCCAACAAGTAGCAGGGTCAGTAGATGAAAAATTGCAAACTTGTGATTTTAAAAGAAAACAATACCAAAAACTTTTATCAAAAGCAAATATAGAAGTAGAATATATTTATTTATTAAGTGATTGGTTTAGAAAGCCTGAATACAAAGATGTTTTAAATTATATTCATAGTGTACATTGTTATTATTTCTTTGAGTATATTCCATTAATAAAATTAGGCTTACCTGTTCCTGAATAATGCTTACCCCCTATTTCAAATCCCAAGACAAATCCTTCTACCTCCTTCACGGAGATACGATGAAACTGTTACCACAGTTTCATCGTAAGTTTGATATGGTCTTTGCCGATCCTCCTTACTTTTTATCAAACGGAGGACTTACTGTAAATAATGGTGAGATTGTAAGTGTTAATAAAGGTGATTGGGATAAATCAAAAGGAATAGCTTTTATAAATGATTTTAATAGGCAATGGCTTACTTTAATACGTGAAGTGATGAAAGAAGAGGCTACTATTTGGATTAGTGGTACAATGCATAACATCTTTTCAATAGGACAAATACTTACTGAATTAGGCTTTAAAATACTTAATATTATTACTTGGGAGAAAACTAATCCTCCTCCTAACTTCTCTTGTAGATACTTTACTCATTCTACAGAGCAAATCATTTGGGCAAGAAAAGAAGAAAAAACGCCTCATTACTTCAATTACGAACTAATGAAAGAACTGAATGGCAACAAGCAAATGAAAGATGTATGGCGTTTCCCCGCTATTGCTCCTTGGGAAAAGTCGTGTGGCAAACACCCTACTCAAAAACCCTTGTCAGTACTAACAAGGCTTATTTTAGCTTCTACCAAACCTGACGCTTGGATATTAGATCCTTTTACAGGTAGCTCAACCACAGGTATTGCTGCTAATTTACAAGGACGAAAGTTCGTAGGTATTGATAGAGAAAAAGACTTTTTAGAACTGAGTAAACTTAGAAAATTAGAAATAGAAAAGAAAGAGATATTTGTAAAATATAAAAACCGTTTATGAACTCAAAAGAAATAGCAAATGGTATATTGCGTGCCGTAGGGATTATTGTATTGGTAGCGTTAGGGCTCTACACCCTTTACTTACTGCAATCTATTATCATTTACCTCATTGTATCGTTGGTACTGACGCTGATGGGCAAACCACTTATACAGTTTTTCTACAAAAAACTGAAAATAAAAAACCGAACCTTATGTGTGGTTCTTACAATGTTATTGTTCGTGGTATTGAGCCTTGGGGTATTCAGTTTATTTATCCCTTTGCTTATTTCGCAAGGCAAAAACCTATCAAGTCTTAATATAGACTTGCTAAAGGACAACCTCGACGCCCTCCTCCACCAAACTCTTAGCAAGGTCGGACTTCAGAGAGAAGATTACTCTTTTGGAGTACAAGAGATGTTGAATTTTATCGATATTCCTAACTTCCTAAACTCTTTTATCTCGTTTATCAGTAGTTTTGGGGTAGGATTCTTCTCGGTACTTTTTATTACCTTCTTCTTTATGAAAGACGGTGACAGAATACTTATCGCATTGCTTTCTATTTTCTCTCCTAAACGCAAACGCAAACTTAAAACCTCTATTTTCAAAATAAACAACCTATTGTCGCGTTATTTTGTAGGATTAATGCTACAGCTTACTATTCTTTTTATAATTTACACCATAGTATTGCTTATTTTCGGAGTAGAAAATGCCTTTATCATAGCCCTTTTATGTGCTTTACTGAACCTTATTCCTTATATAGGTCCGATGATAGGTTTTATACTAATGGCTTTACTTACAATGAGTAGCAACCTACAAAACGATTTTATGACGGTAAGTCTGCCTACTACTATCTATGTGTTGATAGGGTTTATAATAGGTCAGTTTATTGATAATTTCTTTTCTCAACCGCTTATTTTCTCTAATTCAGTAAAATCTACTGCCTTAGAGATTTTCCTCATTACCCTTATCAGTGGTACGCTTTTCGGGATAACAGGAATGGTAGTGGCTATTCCCGCCTATACGGTACTGAAAGTAGTATTAAAAGAGTTTTTCCCGAACAACAAGATTGTAGAACTTCTCACTAAAAATATATAGCTATGCCCCCTCTTACTCTCTTCATTTTAAATTAGACAAATGGTGATAAACTCCGATTTTTAGGAAAAGATTGAACGAACAAAAGACGGTGCGAGCCGCACGGGCAGTCGTAGCACGACAGGCAGATAATGAAAAGACAAATAATGAATGAACGAACAATGGACGAACAATGAACGAACAAAAGACGAACAATGAACGAACAAAAGACGAACAATGAACGAAGCTAAACTGAAGCTAAGACAAAGCTATAATCTTAGAAAAGTGAATACTAATTGCTTTTTTAAGGTAATAAAACTTTGGAAAAAACGCAATGATTTTAGAGTTTTTATGATTTTTAAACTTCAATAAAGTAAATGAGATTTACTTCGGACAATCAGGATTTAAATAGCTATTATTCAAACATATAAAATTACATATAAATAAAAAAGTGATTAAAATAGTTTTTATTCAAAATATTATTCGTAACTTTGTAGCCTAATATCAAACTTGATAAATTTTAAAAGAAATGAGTAAATACGACGTTATTGTATTAGGAAGTGGTCCTGGTGGGTATGTTACTGCCATTCGCGCTTCTCAATTAGGGTTTAAAACCGCTGTTATTGAAAAAGAAAACCTCGGTGGTATTTGTTTGAACTGGGGTTGTATTCCTACGAAAGCTTTGTTAAAATCAGCGCAAGTGTTTGAATACCTAAAGCACGCTGAGAACTATGGTATCACCGTAAAAAAAGAGTCTTTTGACAAAGATTTTTATGCGGTTATCAAACGTAGCCGCGAGGTAGCTGCTACAATGAGCAAAGGGGTGCAGTTCTTGATGAAAAAGAACAAAATAGATGTAATAATGGGCTATGGTACCCTAAAAGCTGGCAAAAAAGTAGACGTAAAAGATAAAGATGGCAAAGTAACTGAATACAGTGCTGACCACATTATTATTGCTACTGGAGCACGTTCACGCGAGTTGCCTGCTTTACCTCAAGACGGCAAGAAAATTATCGGTTACCGCCAAGCACTTACGCTCCCTGAGCAACCTAAGAAAATGATTGTGGTAGGTAGTGGGGCTATCGGTATTGAGTTTGCTTACTTCTATAACGCTATGGGTACTGAAGTAACCATCGTAGAGTTTATGCCTAATATTGTTCCTGTGGAAGATGAGGATATCTCTAAACAATTAGAAAAGAGCCTTACAAAATCAGGTATCAATATTATGACTTCGGCTGAGGTAACCAAAGTAGATACTTCTGGCAAAGGTGTAAAAGCATTTGTAAAAACAGCCAAAGGCGAAGAAGTTTTAGAAGCTGATATCTTGCTTTCAGCAGTAGGTATCAAAACAAATATTGAAAATATCGGTTTGGAAGCGGTAGGTATCAAAACTGAACGCGATAAAATCCTCGTGAATGAATTCTACCAAACTAATGTTCCTGGTTATTACGCTATTGGTGACGTAGTTCCTGGTCAAGCCTTAGCACACGTAGCTTCAGCGGAAGGTATTATTTGCGTTGAAAAGATTAAAGGAATGCACGTAGAACCACTTAACTATGGTAATATTCCTGGTTGTACTTACTGCACTCCTGAAATTGCTTCAGTAGGTCTGACCGAAAAACAAGCTAAAGAAAAAGGCTATGAAATAAAAGTAGGTAAGTTCCCATTCACTGCCTCAGGAAAAGCAAATGCAGCGGGTACTACTGAAGGCTTCATAAAAGTAATCTTTGATGCTAAATATGGCGAATGGTTAGGTTGCCATATGATTGGCGCCGGCGTTACTGATATGATTGCTGAAGCGGTAGTAGCTCGTAAATTGGAAACTACAGGACACGAAATCATCAAAGCGGTACACCCACACCCTACAATGAGCGAAGGTGTAAAAGAAGCAGTAGCAGCTGCTTATGGTGAAGCTATCGACATTTAATATTTTTGTTCCAATAAATTCATAAACGCAAGAAACTCCAAGTAAAAAAGATTTTACTTGGAGTTTTTTTATTAGTGTAAGTTTGAGATAAGAAATCTAACAGACTGTTAGTTACAATTAACTTTGGCTAAGTTTAAAACTTTAGCTAAGTGTGGGAGTAAAAAACAGTATTGTATTATGTTGTAATAGTGCTAAAAGAGCGTTTGTAGCACCTCTAATGATTTTATTTGTCTAAAATTGGGGAAGTGCCATTCGTAGTATTTAAGCAGTTGAAAAAGCAATGCATTGCGCTCGTTCTTATTGCTTTTAACGGTTGATAACTGAGGATAATCGGTGTGTAGGAGGGCTTTGAATAGCAACAAGGTAGCGCCTGTAATGGTGTATTTGCTTTCATCGGTAGTACTGAAAATGCCGTCTTCCAACGAAAAGGAGGGCAAATGCTCGTGAGTGGTATCGGGGTAAAAGCCGAGATAGCGAGTGATATCAAGTAGAAACTTTAAGTGAAAATTTGCAGAGAAGTCGTTTCTATCAAAAAAGAGGAGCTTCTGTTCTAAAAACAAAAACATTTCTTCATCGGGAGCTTCAGATGTGCAAACAAAAGCACATACTTCGGAAAGAAACATACTTACAGCACTCTTGTAAATATCAGTATGTAACGAGTAATAAGGGACGGCTATCTTAGCTTCCTTTACACGTCCTAACGTACCGTTATTTTTATGGGTAGCCACCAATTCTAACAGCATAAAAGGCTGAAAAAGGGCTGTTTTTAAGTTCCCTTTCTTCTGTGCTAAAACGCCTTGTAACAAATAGCTACGAGTACCCATCGTTTGAGTGAAACACTTCACTATAAGACTGTTATCGCTGTATTTGAGACTTGAAATAACTATGACTCGGACTTTATCGTACATATTTCTTCTATAAATAGCGTTGCAAAAATACAAAAAAGACTTCAATAGGACGTAATTGATGATATAAATGAAAGGTAATGCAAATAATATCAATGAGAAAATTAGAAAATTAGAGAATTAGTAAATGGGGTACGAGCTTGAGTTAGAGGAATGAGGCTGTGCCTTGTGAAGTAACTTTTTGGAACATTAACTTTGGCAAAGGTCGTAGCACGACGGGCAATAGAAAATTAGAGAATTAGGAAATTAGCAAATGGGTAGTGATAAAAAAGTTTTTTTGACGGGGCTGACTTGTCGGACAAATTGGACTAGTCTGAGTTATCGGAGGAAAACGAAAAATATAAAAAGTGAGTTGGAAGGATTTTTGGTGAAAAAAGGGTGTAAGAAGGGTGGGGTTAGCTTATAGAGAGCTTATAGGAAGCTTATACGAATCTTGGACGATTGGTATAGAGAGGGTATATAAGTAATTGATTCATAATATAATACAACAACGTCAAAAATGCTAAAAACGGGGTTTCGAGGCGAAAGAAAAGGAATCCTCACCCCGTCCCTCTCCCAAGGAGAGGGGGATATAGCGACGGAAAGAGAATGGGCGGGTTGGGAAATTAGAGAATTAGTGAATTAGGAAATTAGTAGGTTAGTGGGAATATTGGAGAATCTTGGAGGGAGTTTGAATATAATGAGAGCATTTGTAATTCGCAATTATTTTGTACCTTTGCACCCATAATGAGCAAAAATAAGCATATAACCATTGAAAATGTAACCGTGATTGATGCAGGAGCCAAAGGCAAAAGCATCGCTAAAGCCCCTGACGGACGTGTGATATTTATAAGTAACGCTATTCCTGGTGATGTAGTAGATGTGCAGACCACCAAGAAGAAATCGGCTTATTATGAAGGTTTTGTAACTAAATATCACCAACTATCAGAACAACGAGTAACGCCCGTATGTTCTCACTTCGGCTATTGTGGCGGTTGCAAATGGCAAGATATGAACTACCAAAGTCAGCTATTTTACAAGCAGAAAGAAGTAGAAAACAACTTAGTACGGTTGGGCAGGATAGAAATTCCTGCTGTAATGCCTATCATAGGCTCTGACGAAACTTATTACTACCGCAACAAAATGGAGTTTTCTTTTTCGGATATGCGCTGGCTCACTCCCGATGAAATTAAGAAAGCCGACGAAATAAACAATCGGAATGCCTTAGGTTTTCACATAGCAGGAGCTTGGGACAAGATTTTGGACATAGACAAATGTTACTTGCAAGCCGACCCTTCTAACGCGATACGCTTGGAGATAAAGCGTTTTGCCTTGGCGAACGAAATGCCTTTTTATAGTCCGAGGCAACAAACAGGCTTATTGCGTACTATGATGATACGCATTAGCTCCATTGGACAAATAATGGTAGTGATACAGTTTTTCCGCAACGACCCTAAAATCACACTGCTCCTCGACCATATTGCAGAGACATTCCCGATGATTACCTCTTTGCAATACTGTATCAATAGCAAAGGCAACGATGCTATTTATGACCAAGAACTTATTTGCTATAAAGGTACTGACTGTATTTATGAGGAAATGGAAGGGTTGCGATTTAAAATCAATGCCAAGTCGTTTTACCAAACAAACTCAGCACAAGCGTACAAGCTGTACCAAGTAGCTCGTAACTTTGCCGATTTAAAGGGCGATGAATTAGTGTACGACCTTTATACGGGGACGGGCACTATTGCGCAATTTGTAGCCAAAAAAGCGAAAAAAGTGATAGGGGTAGAAGCTGTACCAGAAGCTATAACAGATGCCAAAGACAATGCTTTTGCCAATGGTATTGAGAATGTTACTTTTTACGTGGGAGATATGAAAAACATTTTCAACGACACTTTTATAGAAGAAAACGGCACCCCTGATGTGATTATCACCGACCCTCCTCGCGACGGTATGCACAAAGATGTAGTAGCTAAAATTCTTCAAATAGCCCCCAAAAAGATAGTATATGTAAGTTGCAATAGTGCAACGCAAGCGCGAGACCTTTCCTTGCTTGATGTAACTTATAAAGTAACCAAAATTCAGCCCGTGGATATGTTTCCACAAACCTACCACGTAGAGAATGTTGTATTATTAGAAAAGAGAAATGAAAAAAGCTGAAAAAGTAAACTTTATCATCGATACACTGGAAAGTATCTATCCTGAAATTACTATACCCCTACAACACAAAGACCCTTATACGCTACTGATAGCCGTACTCCTATCGGCACAAACTACCGATGCACGGGTGAACCAAATCACGCCTATTCTATTTAGCAAAGCGGACAATCCGTATGATATGGTACTACTTTCGGTAGACGAAATACAGGAGATTATCAGACCCTTAGGGCTTGCCCCTATGAAATCTAAAGGTATTCACGGGCTTTCCCAAATACTCATAGACAAATACAACGGTGAAGTTCCTCAAACCTTTGAGGCTTTAGAGGCTCTCCCCTCAGTAGGACATAAAACTGCCAGCGTTGTTCTTGCACAAGCCTTTGGTATTCCGACCTTCCCTGTTGATACCCATATACACCGACTGATGCACCGCTGGAAGCTTTCCGACGGTAGTTCGGTAGTGCAAACGGAGAAAGATGCCAAACGACTCTTCCCGAAAGAAAAATGGAACAAACTGCACGTGCAAATCATCTTGTACGGGCGCGAATACAGTCCGGCGAGAGGCTGGAATATGGAAAAAGATATTATAACCAAAACCATTATACAATCGAAAAAATGAATTTACAACAGCGAGACGAAAAACATTTGTGGCACCCGTATACCCAACATCAAACGGCTGCCAAACCTATCGGAATTGTGAAAGGGAAAGATGCTCTCCTTTGGGACGAGGACGGCAAAGAATACATAGATGCCATTGCCAGTTGGTGGGTGAACCCCTATGGGCATAGCAACGAACGATTAGCCCAAGCTGCCTACAAACAACTCACTCAATTAGAGCACGTGCTCTTTGGTGGCTTTACACACCGACCTGCAGTAGAGCTTGCTGAAAAGCTCATCAGTATCCTGCCTAAAAACCAACAGAAAGTATTCTTCTCGGACAACGGTTCGACAGCAGTGGAAGTAGGTATCAAGATGGCTTTACAATACTTTTTCAATAAAGGCGAGAAACGCTTTACGGTAGTTGCTTTTGAAGATGCATTTCACGGAGATACCTTTGCCGCTATGGCAGCTTCGGGTATTTCATTCTTTACTGATGCTTTTAAAGAACACTTGTTGAAAGTAGTGCGCATACCGTTACCCAAAAAAGGAAGCGATGAAGCTGCTAAAAAACTAAAAGAAGTGATTGCCGAACATCACCCTGCCGCCTTTATATTTGAAGCCTTAGTACAAGGAGCCTCAGGAATGCAAATCTACGAACCAGAAGCGTTAGACAAGCTGATTCATATCGCGCAAGAAAATGGTGTGATTACCATTGCCGACGAGGTAATGACAGGCTTCGGACGTACAGGACGCACTTTTGCTTCGGACTATCTCACTCATAAACCCGATATTATGTGCTTATCGAAAGCTCTTACAGGAGGAACGATTCCGCTTGCAGTAACTACTGCTACCCAAGAGATATTCGACGGTTTTTACAGTGAAGACGTGAACAAGGCTCTTTTCCACGGACATACCTTTACGGCAAACCCCACGGGCTGTGCGATTGCCTTAGAAGCTATTCGCATATTGGAAAGTGACGAAATGCAAGCCAACTTAAAACGTATTGCACGCCGTCATCAGGAGTTTTTAGCCCGTATTGCGAAATATCCATCGGTAGAGAATGCACGTACCTTAGGTGTTATTTTGGCATTCGACCTCAAAACCTCTCAAAATACTGACTACTACGGCTCATTCAGGGATAAACTGTACAACTTCTTCATCTCAGAAGGCGTAATACTGCGTCCGGTGGGAAATATTATCTACATTTTGCCCCCTTACATCATTACAGATGCTCAATTAGACCGAGTGTACGATGTTTTAGAAGAAGCGATAGAGAAGTTCTCTAATCAGTAAGAGGAAAGAAAAACACATTTAAGAGACTATTTTCATAAGAGAATAGTCTCTTTTTTATTTAGTAACACAAGAGAAAAGTTAAAATAATTTTATTGAGATATTAGTACGAGATGCAATCTTTAGAATTTTATTTTGATAGTAAGAAAATATTCTATATCTTTGCACCACTTATGAAAACTTTATAACAAAGAAGTTTAAATACTGTATACAATGAAAAAATTAGTCTTATTAGCCACCGCTTTATGTATGGTGGCTTGCAAAAGTATTGAAGCACCCAAGTCAGTGGGAGCTATTCCTTCCGCACGTCAGTTGCCGTGGCACGAGTTGGAATATTATGCTTTTATCCACTTCAATATGAACACCTTTACCGATATGGAATGGGGCACAGGTGGCGAAGACCCTGTTTTATTCAACCCTACTGAATTAGATGTAAATCAGTGGGTAAAAGTGATTAAAGACGCTGGTATGAAAGGCGTTATCATCACGGCTAAGCACCACGATGGTTTCTGCTTATGGCCATCAAAGTACACTGAGCACTCTGTAAAAAACTCACCTTGGAAAAACGGTAAAGGCGATGTTATAAAAGAGCTTTCAGAAGCCTGCCACAAAGCAGGACTTAAATTTGGAGTATATTTATCACCTTGGGATAGAAACCACGCTGAGTATGGCAGAGAAGCCTACGTAACCTATTTTCATAACCAACTACGAGAATTGCTTACCAATTACGGTGAAATATTTGAAGTATGGTTTGACGGTGCCAACGGTGGTTCAGGTTATTACGGTGGAGCTAACGAAACTCGTACTATTGATGCTCATACTTATTATCAGTGGGATAAAACATTTGCGATAGTACGCAAATTGCAGCCTAATGCTACTATCTTTGGTGATCAAGGTCCTGATATTCGCTGGATAGGTAATGAAAAAGGCTTTGGTACTGCTACTAACTGGAATCCTTTTACATCTAACCCTTCTCTACAAGGGAAAGATCACTTACATCATTTGGGTGAAGGTGATGAAAATGGTAAAAACTGGATTCCTGCCGAAGCTGATGTATCTATTCGCCCAGGTTGGTATTACCACGCACAAGAGGACCACCAAGTGCGCCCATTAGAAAAAATGGTAGATATATACTACGCTTCAGTAGGTCGCGGGTACAACTTATTACTCAATCTCCCCGTAGATAGACGTGGCTTATTACACGAAAATGATATCCAAAGGTTGATGGAACTCAAAAAGGTTATAGAAGCAGACTTTACTCATAACCTAATGAATAATGCTAGCGTAAAAGCCTCTAACGAGCGCGGGAAACAGTATAAAGCAGATAAGATTTTAGATATTAATAAAAAAAACTATTGGGCAACAAAAGATAGAGTAATTACACCTTCATTAGAAATTAACTTTACACAACCTACAACTTTCAATCGTTTTATGGCACAAGAGTATATTTCGTTAGGACAACGTGTAAAGAAATTTAAGCTCGAATATGAGAAAGATGGTGTATGGGAAACTATTGAAGAACAGACAACCATAGGGTATAAACGCATATTGCGTTTTCCATCAATAACAGCTAGAAAGGTGCGTTTTAGTATTTTAGACAGTAAAGCTTCTCCTCTTATCAGCAATATCGGGGTATATAATGCACCATTACTATTACTAACCCCAAAAATAGAACGCAATAAAAAAGGAGAAGTAACCCTTACAGCTCCTGACACAGCCACTGAAATTTATTATACCTTAGACGGCAGTCAGCCTACTGAACAGTCGTTGCGTTATACAGCTTCTTTTCCTGTTACTCAGCCTACTTCTTTAAAATTTGTAGCCTATGACCGCAAGCAGCAATTGTACAGTGGAGTAGCTTCTTACGCATTGGATATCCCCAAAGCAAAGTGGAAAGTGTTATCTTCTGCTTCCTCTGATATCCAGAAAGTAATTGATGAGAAACCTAATACGTGGTTTGCTCAAGAAAAGGGCAATACACCCACTGCCATTACTATTGATTTGGGAGAGCTGTTAAACCTAAAAGGATTTACCTATTTGCCTTCACAGGACCGCTGGGCTGAAGGCACTATCAGTCATTACATTTTTGAAGTGAGTGCTGATAATGTTCATTGGAAGAAGCTAAGTGAGGGAGAATTTGGCAATATCAAGAACAATCCTATTGAACAACGCATTACTTTCCCTGCCGAGAAAGCCCGTTATATTAAGCTTACCGCTACCAAAACTGTAGATGATACCAATAGAGTATCATATGCCGAAATAGGTATTATTACACAATAAAGTTATGTATCTTAAAAACGGAAGATTATCACAAAGCCCTAAGTGGCTTTATATTATAGTTCCAACCCTGTTCTTTGCCTTTACAGGGTTGAACTTTTTAGCAGCACAGTTTTTTGATACTACTACACTTATACAGTCGGAAATTGCGCAAAAAGGAGAATTACAATTCTTGTTTGAGAACTTAGTTGTCTTTGCTATCTTCTTAGGGTTATTGTTACTATGGGTAAAGTTCATACATCGCCAGCCTTTGGTAGCACTTATTACGGCGCGACCTCGTATCAGTTGGAAGCGTTTTTGGTTTGCTTTCTTGTTGTGGGGAGGCGTAACCATAGGCATAACTTGTATCGACTACTTATTTTTTAACCCCGATGATTATATTTGGAATTTTCAGTGGATACCTTTCTTAAAACTACTCGTGATAGTAGTGCTATTCATTCCTTTGCAAACCGCTTTTGAAGAAATATTCTTTCGTGGCTACCTAATGCAAGGCTTAGGACTCGTAATGCGTAATGCGTGGGTTCCTTTGCTTTTTACCTCTATCACCTTCGGACTAATGCACATTGCCAACCCCGAGGTAGAAAAATTAGGATACAGCTTGCTTATCTATTACATAGGTACAGGCTTGTTCTTAGGTATCACTACCTTAATGGACGATGGCTTAGAGTTAGCCTTAGGTTTTCACACCGCCAACAACCTTTTTACAGCTCTTTTAGTAACTTCCGACTGGACAGTTTTCCAAGTTCCTTCCGTCTTGCGTGATGTCTCAGAACCCTCTTTAGGCTTCAGTGTATGGGCTCCTCTATTGCTCTGCTTCCCTCTTTTATTGTATATCTACGCCAAGAAATACCATTGGAAAGAGTGGAAAAAACACTTGTTATAAAAGAAAACTTAATTTTTTGTTAAAATAATTTCCTTCATATCATAATATTTCATATCTTTGCAACCGATTTTAAATAGCAAAAGGCGACACCCCGAAAAGCCTTTAACAGAGTAGGGAGTAATTTTAATTTTCAGTTTTTTATGGAAGAAAATACAACTTCAACACAAGAGCAATCTGTTTCTCAAGAACAGCAAACTGCTAAAGAAAACAACCCAACCATCATTATCCAAAACTCCTCTAAGAGCAACGGAATAGGCACCGCTGGTTTCGTATTAGCTTTAATAGCTGTATTCTTAGGTTGGGTTCCTGTTTTAGGGTGGATTATCTGGCTTTTAGGACTTGTTCTTTCAGGTGTAGGTGTTACTAAAACTCCTAAAGGATTAGCCATTGCAGGGCTTGTGCTCTCTTTAATTGGGCTTGTTATCCTTATTCTTTTAGCTACTGTTTTTGCAACAGCGGCAGCTGTTTCTTCAATGCCAGTACAATAAGAATTTACAAAAAAGGCTATCTGAGATTCTTCTCAGATAGCCTTTTTCTATAAAGTTACATATCATTTTAGCTCCCTATAATAAAAATAGTAGGTCTCTTCTGCACATCAATATTCGTTTTCTTCCAACGATGCACAGGGAGTGTTTTAATTTCTTCAGTAGAATGCGTAATATCACAAGCCACGCATAAAAGAGTATTAGCCTGTAATGTCTCTATCAAGTCAGTAAGCATCTGCTTATTGCGGTAAGGCGTTTCTATAAATAGTTGCGACTGTCCTTCTCGTGCTTTGCGCTCTAAGGTTTTAAGTACCTTCTTTCGCTCTTGTTTATCAATAGGGAGATATCCGTTAAAAGCAAAATTCTGCCCATTAAGTCCACTCGCCATCATTGCCAATAACAGCGAAGAAGGTCCTACCAGCGGAATCACTTTCAGTCCTTTTTGGTGAGCCACCCGCACAATATCAGCTCCTGGGTCGGCTATCCCTGGGCAACCTGCCTCCGAGATAATCCCTATCGAGTGTCCTTCCATACAAGGGGTTAGGAAACTCTGATAGTCAGTATCCTGATGGTGCTTATCTATCACAACTATTTTTAAATCTGCTTGCACCTTGTCCGGAGTAACGAGCTTGATAAACTTCCTTGCCGACTTTTCGTTTTCTACTACAAAATAAGTAAGTGATTGCACTACATTTGCCACCTGTGCTGGCAATACATCAAGAGCTACACCCCCTAATAAGTTCGGTATTAAATAAATATTTCCCATCGTTGTTTGTATCAACATTACTAACAGATTGCAAAGGTATATTTTTTTCATCATACTTATAGTATTAAATGATTAATTATTTGTACCTTTGTCGCGTATATCTCAACAATCTATAATCACAACAAATGAAAAACATTCTCTCTTATAGTATCATTTTCTCGGTTATTACACTTATAAGCTGTAATAAAGACAGCAACAGCAATAACCTTTCTGAGCATTCCCAACAAATGCTACAACAAGCTATGCGCAATACCGAAGCAGGGCACGACACAAATTTTAGTGACAACACTCCCTTCATTTTCAATGGTTATAGTAATACTTCCAACAGATTGTTCGAAAAAGGAGGTAATATATCCATCGGGGCTGCCTTAAATTTTGCGTCTCTTAATCACGACAAAATCATTTATAAAAGTTGTTATTGGGGGCTTTATGGCAAAGAAGGCTACTGCAAGTACCCTAACGAAAACCGATATTTTGAATTGTACAACCTTTGGGGGGTGCTATTTTCTGAAAAGAACAATCAGAACCCTAACGCTTTGATAAATGTAAAAAACTTCCGCTTCTATGTGCTTTACAAAGGTGAAAACGTATGGCGGAGAGTTCATTTTCCTGAAACTGATATTACCGACCAAGCCCCTATCACGTGGGCGGCTACATATTATAAAGATATCGTAACAGAAGCAGGCAATGGGAAGATTAAAGTAATACAAGAAAAAAACTATTCCACTATCCCTATTGCCAAATCAGGAAAATACGACGGCAAATGGTATGATGCCAAAATATTAGTAAACCACTTTGGTTCTAAACTTATGAAACCTGTGGGAGAGTTCACCCCTAGCAAAGTCGAAGGCGTGTATATGCAAGTAGAGGTACGTCTCGACCCAAGTACCCCCAACGCCAAAGTAGGCATACAAGCTGGTATGGACGTCCGCCACGAAGGCATTAAAACTACTTACTATATAGCTTTTGGCTCTACCCGCATCGTTACTGTTGCCCCTCATTGGAAAACCGTTAATTGGGTAAACTACGCAGGCGGACAAGGAGCTGACGAAGGAGGCGTCGTACTGAGTAAAGAACGACTACTAAGCACCTCTTTTCCAAGAGAATAACCTCCTATTAAACAGCTCTAAAAAGCACTTTATCTCTCAAAACGAAATATATCTTATATAAAACGAAATTAGAATAGGGATTACTACCTTATATCATTCGTATAGCTTTTCTATATCTATCGTCCAAGATTCGTATAAGCATCCTATAAGCTTTCTATATCTATCTCTTAACTATCAAGCTTTTACAACAATAGCAAAACAAACCCAAAAAAGCACCTAACAAACTAATTATCAAAATGAAACAGTCTTTTTATCAAAAAGAAGGAAAAAGAAAGAATAAGACAATCGTCTTCCTTCACGGCTTTTTAGAAGATCATACTATATGGCAACCTATTACTAAAGCTCTCTCTACCGAATATTTCACACTATCCATCGACCTTTTAGGGCACGGGCAGACCCCCACTATCGCCCCAGTACACACAATGGAAATGATGGCAAACCAAGTAAACGATATCTTACTAAAAGAAGAAATAGAACATTGCACCATCGTGGGGCACTCAATGGGTGGGTATGTAGTCTTAGCTTTTGCCGAATTATTCAACAAAAAAACAGAAGGAATAGTATTGTTAAACTCCACTACCCTACCCGATTCCCCAGAGAAAAAAGTAAATAGAGACCGAGTGCTAAAAGTAATCGATAAAGAGAAAGAACTCTTCGTACGCACTGCCGTTACAAACCTATTTAGCGACGAAAACAAAACACTGATGAAACCCGCGCTCAACAAACTAATCGATATAGCAATGCACACCCCTAACGAAGGTATCAAAGCAGCTTCCTTAGGAATGAAACAACGCCCCGACCGCACTGAACTATTCGAACATCTAACCGCTAAAAAGCATATCATTATGGGTAAAAAAGACGCTCTTATCCCTTCCGATAGTTTGATAGCATTAGCCCAAAAAGCAGGTGCAAGTTATACCTTGCTTTCAGGCGGACATTTAGTATATATTGAGAACGAAGCCGAGACCATAGAAGCCTTGCGCAATTTTATGGCACAACCCTAATCTTAACCCTTTTTCTCAAATTCCAAGATATGTATAAGCTATTCATTCGCCCATTCCTTTTCAGTCTCGACCCCGAGAAAGCTCATCACTTTACATTTAAATACTTAAAGTTTATTCACAAAATCCCCTTAGTGCCTTTGCTCATTCGCAAAATATACAATGTGGAACACCCTTCTCTACATCGCGAAGTCTTTGGGCTACACTTCAAAAATCCCATAGGATTAGCCGCAGGTTTAGATAAAGATGCTAAATTGTACAAAGAGTTAGCCAATTTAGGTTTTGGTTTTATCGAAATCGGAACCATTACCCCTAAACCACAACTGGGGAACCCAAAAAAGCGATTGTTCAGACTCATAGAAGACCAAGGAATTATAAACCGTATGGGCTTTAACAACGAAGGAGTTGAAGCTGCTGTAAAGCGCCTTAAAAAGAATACCAATGTACTGATAGGAGGAAATATTGGTAAAAATAAAACCACCCCAAATGAAGAAGCCGTAAACGATTACCTGATTTGTTTTAAACAACTCTTTAATTATGTCGATTATTTTGTAGTAAATGTAAGCTCACCCAATACTCCAAATTTGCGTACATTACAAGAAAAAGAACCGCTTAAACAGCTTTTAAGCACTTTGCAAAACACAAACCTAACTCATAAAAACCCTAAGCCTATCCTCTTAAAAATCGCCCCTGACCTTACCGACGAACAACTGTTAGATATTATTGAAATCGTACAAGAAACTCATATTGCAGGCGTAATAGCTACCAACACCACGATTGGTAGAGAAGGGTTAGTATCCGATAATCAAAAAGAAACCGGCGGACTTAGTGGGAAACCTCTAAAAAATCGCTCCACTGAGGTAATACGTTTTCTAAGTGAAAAGAGCAACCACGCATTTCCCATCATTGGCGTTGGAGGAATATTTAGTGAAACCGATGTCCTCGAAAAGTTAGAAGCAGGAGCCTCACTTATCCAGCTCTATACAGGTTTCATTTACGAAGGTGCAGGTCTTATAAAGCGCATTAATAAACAGCTAATTGCTAATTCTAACCAACATTAGCATTATTTCCGTTATTTGTTATTTGCGATTCTTAATTCACCGATACAAATCAAACGTATTGATGAAATAAAAGTCTTGATGAAAATTTATAAACATACTCACCTCACAAATATTGTCAATTACTAATTATTTTATACCTTTGCACTTATTTTCAAAAACGATATTATGATACAGTCAATGACAGGCTTTGGCAAGAGTGTACTATCTCTCACCGATAAACATATTAGTATAGAAATCAAATCTCTAAACAGTAAGAGTATTGATATCAATACACGTATTCCGCAAGCGTATCGCGAAAAAGAACTCGATTTCCGTAAACTCATTGCTGAGCAGCTCTTACGCGGGAAAGTAGATTTTAGTATCTTTGTAGAAAATACAGGCACACAAACACCCTCTAAAATCAATCCTAATATCGTAAAATCCTATATCGAGCAAATGCGTGCCATTGTTGATGGTGACCTTACCGAACTGCTAAAAATGGCAGTACGTATGCCCGATGCCTTACAAACCACCACCGAAAGTGTTTCCGAAGAAGAACTTTCAGCTATTTTCGAACATATCAGCCTCGCCATTACCGATTTGCAATCCTTCCGCATTCAAGAAGGTAAAGTTTTAGAAAAAGACTTCGTTTTGCGTATTAGTAACATCGATAGCTTACTGCAAGAGGTACAAGCTCTCGACAGTGAACGCTTAGCGCTCATTCGCGAACGCTTGGAAAAAGCGGTAGCTGATATCCAGAGTGTAGATGCCAACCGCTTTGAGCAAGAACTCATTTTCTACTTAGAAAAATTGGACATCACAGAAGAAAAAATCCGACTCAAAAAACACTTAGACTATTTTCTCGAAACCCTTCACAGCGAAGATTCTAACGGACGTAAATTGAGTTTTATTGCACAAGAAATAGGCAGAGAAATCAATACCTTAGGTTCAAAAGCTAACTTCGCCCCTATGCAACAGTTAGTAGTCCAAATGAAAGACGAACTCGAAAAGATTAAAGAACAAGTCCTAAACGTATTATAACCTGCTAATTTACCAATTTGCTAATTAAAAAATGAACAAACTAATTATTTTCTCAGCTCCTTCTGGGAGCGGCAAAACTACCATAGTGAGGCATTTACTCTCGCTCAAAAAACTAAACTTAGCCTTTTCTATTTCGGCTACTTCTCGTGCTCCTCGTGGTGAAGAACAACACGGCAAAGAATACTATTTCCTTTCTGCTGATGAATTCAAAAAACGTGTTCAGCACAACGAATTTATGGAATGGGAAGAGGTATACACAGGTTGTTATTACGGCACATTAAAATCAGAAGTAGAACGCCTATGGGCAAAGGGAAAGAATGTGATATTCGATATTGATGTCGCAGGAGGTCTCCGTCTCAAACAACAATATCCAGAACAAACCTTAGCAGTATTTGTTGAACCACCAAGCCTTATTGCCTTAGAAGAACGCTTGCGCAACCGTAAGACCGAAACAGAGGAGAAAATACAAATGCGTCTCAACAAAGCCGAACAAGAAATGGCAACTGCTCACCAGTTTGATGTGATTATCAAAAACGATAATCTACAACAAGCCCTACAAGAGGCAGAGCGCATAGTAACCGATTTTATCAACCGATGAAAAAACAAATAGGCTTATTCTTTGGCTCATTTAACCCTATTCATATAGGGCATCTCATTATCGCCAATCATTTGGTAGAGCACAGTGCAATGAACGAACTGTGGTTTGTGGTAACACCTCAAAATCCGTTTAAAGAAAAACAATCGTTATTAGACAATCACTTGCGATTGGAAATGGTGAATTTGGCAATAGAGAGCTATCCCAAGTTACGCGCCTCAAACATCGAGTTTCACTTGCCACAACCTAATTACACAGTTAACACCTTAGCCTATTTAGAGGAAAAACACCCTAATACTAACTTTGCCCTAATTATGGGGGAAGACAACCTAAAAAGCTTTCACAAATGGAAGAACTACGAGCATATTTTAGCAAATTACTTTATTTATGTCTATCCTCGTATTTCAGAAGGCACAGTGCCCGAAGCTTTAACTGAGCACCCGCATATCACCCGTGTACCCGCCCCTATCATCGAACT
Organism: Capnocytophaga sp. oral taxon 335 str. F0486; assembly: GCF_000277665.1. Taxonomy (NCBI): domain Bacteria; kingdom Pseudomonadati; phylum Bacteroidota; class Flavobacteriia; order Flavobacteriales; family Flavobacteriaceae; genus Capnocytophaga; species Capnocytophaga sp. oral taxon 335. The sequence goes on from NZ_AKFR01000029.1 coordinate 33,749, forward strand.
CTCAGCCACCTTTATCCGTGAAGAAATCAAAGCTGGACGCAATATACGCCCGCTCCTCCCCGAAAAAGTATGGCAATATATTGATAAATTAGGACTCTATTTCAATTAACAATTGACAAGTAACAACTAACATTTTTGCGTCACACACTTAGCCAAAGTTTCACACTTTGGCTAAGTTAAAACCAATAATCTCTTTGTTTAATTTCTAAGGTGTAAGCCTTATCTCTTTTAATATATGAAAAAAACGAAAATACTAATGGTTTGCTTAGGCAATATTTGCCGTTCTCCTTTAGCCGAAGGCGTGATGAGGAGCAAACTCCCTTCCGATAACTTTGAAGTAGATTCAGCTGGTACCGCCAACTATCACGTAGGCGATGCTCCTGACACTCGTTCTATCGCCTCTGGCAAAAAACACGGAGTAGATATCTCTATGCTTAGAGGTCGTCAGTTCTCAGCCAAAGATTTTGCCCTTTTCGATTATATTTTCGTAATGGATAAAAGCAATTACCAAAACGTTATCCGGCTTGCTAAGAACGAAAAAGAGCGTGCTAAAGTACATTTCTTAGCTGATGCTTTGGGTGGAATGACACAACACGAAATCCCCGACCCTTATTACGGTACAGAAGCTGATTTCGAAAACGTCTATCAGCTTATTGACGAGGCTTGCACCAAAGTTGCTCACAAACTATCTCCTAACCCCTAACTACTATCTCCTAAAATGGACTTCTCATCTAAACTCTTAGAAAACGCCGTCTACGAAATAGCCCAATTGCCTAGTATAGGCAAACGTACGGCTTTGCGTTTAGCCTTGCACCTGCTCAAACAACCCGAAGAGCAATCACTACAATTGGCACAAGCTATTGTGGCTTTACGCACCCATATCCAGTACTGTAAAAACTGCCACAACATCTCCGATGTAGATTTATGTGAGATATGTGCTAACCCTATGCGTGATACGGGAGTCGTTTGTATTGTAGAAGATTTTAGAGATGTAATGGCAATAGAAAACACAGGGCAATTCTTTGGTCAGTATCACGTTTTAGGAGGCAAAATATCCCCTATCGATGGCATCGCTCCTTCCAATCTACACATTGCCTCACTGATAGAAAAAGTAAAGACAGGTAAAGTAACTGAGTTAATCCTCGCTCTGAGCAATACAATGGAGGGCGATACTACCAATTTCTATATTTACAAACAAGTAGAGCCTTACCATATCACCATTTCTACCATTGCCCGAGGCATAGCCGTAGGAGGCGAACTCGAATATACTGATGAGGTAACTTTGGGCAGAAGTATTACTCAGCGCATTCCTTTTGAAAAAGCTATTAAAGCCGTTTAAAATATGATACAAGTAGCCAATACCATTATTTCAGAAGATATCATAGATTGCGATTTTGTATGCAATCTCAATGCTTGTAAAGGTGCTTGTTGTATAGAAGGTGATGCAGGAGCACCCGTAGAAGAAAGCGAACTAAAAGTGATGAAGCGCATTTATCCCGAAGTAGCTCCTTACCTTACCGAGGAAGGTCGTACAGCTATTGAGAAACAAGGAGTATACATCAAAGGAGAAGACGGCGAATGGGAAACTCCTCTCATCAATGGAGGCGAATGTGCTTATGTAGTACGCAATGAAAAAGGTTGGGCTCTTTGTGCTATCGAGCAAGCATATAACGATAAAAAGATAGACTGGAAGAAACCTATATCGTGTCACCTATATCCTATACGATTACAAGAGTACAGCTCCTTCACAGCAGTCAATTACCATCGTTGGAGTCCTATATGCGATGATGCTTGTGTGTTAGGTAAAAAGTTACAAGTGCCTATCTACAAATTCGTAAAAGAGGCTCTTATTAGAAAGTTTGGAGAAGAGTGGTACCAAGAATTAGAGCTTATAGCTGAGCACTTGAAAAAGTAACATATAAATAACAAAATAAAAGAGACAGTACTTTTAATATTGTACTGTCTCTTTCTTATATAAATATTATGGGATTTCTTACTTCATTGTCCCTAACTTCCCTTGTGATTTGAGCAACTGTATTTCTGCTAATTTGTAGTCCAACAAAGCATTGGTATAATTGTTCTTAGCATCCGATAAAGAGCGTTCTGCTTCCAATAAATCTGTAAGGGAAGCCAAACCTTGTTGGTAGTTGTTTTGGGTATTTAGCAATACCTCTTCTGCAAGCTTTACATTCTCCTTTTGCGAATCAATAGTAAGAAGGTTATTAGTAAGCCTACTGTGGGCATTCTCATAAGCCAAATCCATTGCCAAACGGGTGTCTTTAAGGGTCGCTTCAAGCGCTTGACTTTCTATCTGTGCTTGGTGTATCTTAGCACGTGTACCAAAACCCGAAAATATAGGTATATTCACTCCCAATGTAATAGCCGAATAGTCAGCTCCGTACACTTTATCTTTCTTGCCGTAAATAATCGGTGTTTTAGGTCCCATACTCAAATAACCATAAGTAGCCTGCAATGCTAATGATGGATAAAGTGCTGCACGTTGTACCTTGGTATTGAGGTCAAGGAGTTGCTTTTGCTTTTCGAGTACTTGTAACTCTATACGAGTATTGCTATTACCTTTCTCAAAAGCCAAATCGTAATTAGCTTCAAAGCCTTCTTTAGGCAGAGTAATTACTTCATTCATCGGCATACCTATCATATATTTAAGCGCGTTCTCCGATAGTTGTACTCCATTAAGGGCTTGTTGGCGTGCCGATTTGAGATTATTTACAGCCACAGTAGTGCGGTCAACGTCTATTTTCTTTGATAACCCCGATTGGTTTAACCCTTTTACAACATTAGCCGTTTTCTCGGTAAGAGCCAAATTACTTTCTATATTTTCTAATGTTTGTCGGGTTTGGTATACTTGGTAGTAGGCTTGTGCTACTTTCTCAATGATTTCATTCTCGGTAAGCTGTTGGTTAAGCATATAAAACTCACGTGTCGTACGAGCCGCTTTCAAACCCATAAACACCGTTTGATTAAACAACACTTGGGTAAGTTTTGCTTCAGCATTAGCCGACCATTTTTGCCCCATTTCCATCTTTATAGGCTCATTACTTGCGGGCATACCCGGGAAAGCAAATGTGCTGGCATCAATATAAGTAGCTTGTAACTTAGGGTTGTACACCATACCGCCCGAAGCCGAAATATTAGGCAGTGCGTTAGCGCGTACTTCTTGTATTTTGTATTCGCTTTTGGTTACTTCCAATCGCGCTTTCTCAGCGTCCGCTTTATTCTCTAAAGCATAACGAATAGCGTCTTTTAAAGTCAATTCTTTTTGTTGTGCAAAGCTCATAAAACTGAGAAACAACAAAGCACTCGTAATGATTTTTTTCATAATAATTCAATTGCCTATTAATAGGCTTATTTATATTGTCCTTTTAATTCTGATGTAACTTCTTTTTACTTTATTTATTCAGATACCCTTCTCTCGCTGACCTTACTTTTTCACCTCTGATGATTGGTATTATTGGCATTTTTAGTATTATAATATTAAATTAACCTTTTACCTTTTATCTTTTACCTCCTTAAGCACTCGTTCTAATTCTTTAAGTCCTTTTTCATTGACAAGTATCCTAAAAAAGTACTCTAAAATAGTATAGATAGTTTCCCAGAAGGGAAATTCTCTTTCAGGAAAAGTGCGGGTTATAGAACGAAGACGTTGTACACTAGTATAAAAAATCTTACAAAAGTCTACATTGATATCTTTTCTAAAAAGGCCTTCTTGCCAACCTTTTTCTAAGAGTTTATCTATAAAAAGTCCATCAGTTTTAGCGAACTCACTTTCCATACGTTCGTATGTTTTAGGATAGTATTTTTGTAACTCCCAGATAGGGCGATCACTATTGATGTTGAAAACTTCTTGAACCTTTTTTTGGTTGCGGTATACATTTTCTATCACTGAACCTTCTCCTTGTACAAAAGTATCTGCATTTTTACAACTCATCTCTAAAGCGTAATCTAATGTAGCTTCTACCAAGTCGCTTTTAGAGGGAAAATACTCATAAAGTGTCTTTTTAGACATCCCCATTTTGTTAGCCAAATCATCCATAGTAAAGGTTTTAAACCCATACTGCATAAAGTCGTTTAAGGCACGTTTTACAATATCTTCTTTCATCTCTCTCATCTTTAAATTCGGGGGCAAAGGTATAACAAAAAAACTTAATAAACAAAAAAAGTTTCCATTATTACGTCTTACCTCTTACTTCTTATCTGTTTAAAGACTCAAGAAAGTAAAGCCTACTCCCACAATAGTTTGTTTGTAATTGTAATCGATAAGAGAATCGCCATAACCGTGAGGGGCTTGCAACAAAATACGCAGGTCGCGACTCAGCGGATATACCCAGTTCAGTTCTACGTGCCCGCGATTATGATTAAAATTTAAATTATTTCTCACTCGCAAATTAAAAACATTTTTACGGAAGGGGTAAGCAATGCTCAATTCACAACGTCCTATATAATTCTCAATATCGGGATTGTCATCTTCTCTTGCCTTTTCTGAGAAACGCCACCAGAAACGGCTATTAACCATTAAATCATTCCATTGAAAAATACCTAATAAAATAATTCTGTTCCAACTGCGGGAATGTGCCGCTTCTTTACCATTAGATTGGTGGTTTACGGATAGTCCTGCCATTTTCATTTTAAAATTCCCCACCGAGAGATTCAGCGGATAAGTAAATATCAATTCAGGTTCGTAATTCACTTCCCTAAACGGACGTGAAAGCTCACCGTTGTACATCTGCCAATACGATTGCTGAGTGAAAGCTATCCACACATCTCCCTTCCCAAAAGCATCTTGCATAATCTTAGCTTTTAAGCTCACTTGAAATTTTAACTCTACGTGCTGGTAGTCGCGCCATTCGGGTATAGGGCGGTCGGGGTTCAAACTTATAGGCTGTTCCGTAGGTTTATCCGTAAAACGGAAAGGCATTACGTACATAGGTAAGTAATCCACAAATTTAAAAGTACCTCTTTGGTCTTCTCGGTCAAGCTCCCATAGCTTAGAAATAGCCCTCTCTAACTGGGCTCTTCTATCGGCTTTTATTCCTATCTTAGGAAGTTCCTGCAATGTGTCATTCACCACCTCCTGAGGAAAAATAGGTGTTGCAATAGCCAAGAGCATTATAAATAAAGTGTATTTCATCATTTTGTTTTTTGCAGGTGCAAAGGTACAGCAAATAAACTTTATAAACAAAAAAAGTTTCCTACATTTTAATATGAGGAAACTTTTTCTATTCTGATACTTTATGTATATCAATACTTCTTCTTACTCAAACTCCGATGTAAAGTGCAACTTTAAGTTCGGATATTTTTGTTTTACCATCTCAATAGAGAAAGCTGAGTCGGCTAAGAAAACTAATTGATTCTGCTTATCGCGTGCTAAGAATTTCTGTTTTATGCGTAAGAAATCAAGATACTCAGCATCTTTGGGGTTTTCAGGCGCCTCTACCCAACAAGCTTTATAAATAGGGAAGTTTTCATAACTACACTTTGCCCCATACTCGTGTTCTAATCGGTACTGGATTACTTCATACTGCAACGCTCCTACCGTCCCAATTACTTTGCGACCGTTGAAGTCTAACTTAAAGAGCTGTGCTACCCCTTCGTCCATTAGCTGGTCGATGCCTTTTTCTAATTGTTTAGATTTCAGTGGGTCAGCATTGTTAATGTAGCGGAAGTGCTCAGGAGAGAAGCTCGGTATCCCCTTGAAGTGCAATACTTCACCTTCGGTAAGTGTATCGCCTATCTTAAAGTTCCCCGTATCGTGTAAACCTACAATATCCCCCGCATACGAGATATCCACTACTTCTTTCTTTTCGGCAAAGAAAGCATTCGGACTGGAGAACTTCAACTTCTTGCCCAAACGCGTATGTAAATAAGGTTTGTTACGCTCGAAAGTGCCCGAAACAATTTTCACAAACGCCAAACGGTCGCGGTGGTTAGGATCCATATTTGCGTGAATCTTGAAAACGAAGCCCGTAAAAGTAGGTTCTTCAGGGTTTACGATGCGCTCTTCACTGGCTTTCGGGCGTGGCGAAGGAGCAATTTCCACAAAACAATCCAAGAGTTCTCTTACCCCAAAATTGTTCAATGCCGAGCCAAAAAATACAGGTTGTTGGTCTCCTTTGAGGTAGGCCTCTCTATCGAATTTAGGATATACTTCATACACTAACTCCAAATCGGAACGGAGGTTCTCGGCGGATTGTTCGGATATAATCTTCTCTAATTCAGTACTATTAATATCGTTGAAGGCTATAGTTTCCTCTATATTCTTACGGCTGTCACCTGAAAAGAGGTTGATATTCTTCTCCCAGATGTTGTAAATCCCTTTGAAATCATACCCCATCCCTATGGGAAAGCTCAGCGGAGTAACCTTTAAGCCCAACTTCTGTTCTACTTCGTCCAACAGGTCGAAGGCGTCTTTCCCTTCACGGTCTAACTTATTGATAAACACAATCATAGGAATATTACGCATACGGCACACCTCAACGAGTTTTTCGGTTTGTTCTTCCACCCCCTTGGCAACGTCAATAACCACAATTACACTGTCCACAGCCGTGAGAGTACGGAAGGTATCCTCGGCGAAATCCTTGTGCCCGGGGGTATCTAAGATGTTTATTTTATGCTCTTTGTAGTTAAAAGCCAGCACCGAAGTAGCTACGGAAATCCCGCGTTGGCGTTCAATCTCCATAAAGTCGGAGGTAGCTCCTTTCTTTATTTTATTCGATTTCACCGCACCAGCTTCTTGGATAGCCCCCCCGAAGAGTAAGAGTTTTTCGGTAAGGGTTGTCTTTCCCGCGTCGGGGTGAGAGATGATGCCGAAGGTACGGCGTTTTTGTATTTCTTGTTGTAAAGACATAAAGTTAATTTGCTAATTGACAAATTTGCTAATTTGCTATTTTTTTAAGGGTATAATTAGTAGCGAGTTCACTATCATTAATGCTGTTACCTTCTTGGTCAAACATTCTTCGTAAGTGCTTACATACGAACAATCATAGGTTGTAAGCAACAGCGCTACCACAATGAATATTAATAAGATTCTTCTCATTCTTACTAATATTTTATCCAAAAATCGGGTGCAAAAGTAGTGAATAAACTCCAAAAAGAGACATAAATAAGTAAAAAATTCACTTTACCTTAATTTAATCCTCCTCTTAACCTCAACGTACCCCCACCTTTCCTTCACCTTTCCTTCGCTTATTCGTTATCTGCCCGTGCGGCTCGCACCGTCTTTTGTTCGTTCTTTTTCCATCTGCCCGTGCGGCTCGCACCGTCTTTTGTTCGTTCTTTGTTCGTTCTTTGTTCGTTCTTTGTTCGTCTTTCCTATAAGCTTTCTATAAGCTTCTCCCAAATTAACCATTAACCATTAATCACTAAACAATCGGTATTATTAGCATTTTTGGCATTGTGGTATTAAACTCATTTATCCATTTGATAATCAATAAATATATAAGAATATATACCCCTTATGCCAGCCTTTCAAATATAAATAAAATATAATTTTTTAGGACTTTATTTTTCTATGTTCAGTAAAATATATATCTTTGCCGTTTGAAGAGATAAAATAAGTAAATTATTTAATTAAAAAAATGCAAAACAAAGGACTTGTGAAACTATTTGCCATATTGTTTGGGCTAATATGTATTTATCAGCTTTCATTCACCTACGTGGCAGGTAGAGTAGAAGATGAAGCCAAAGCATTCGCTGAGGCAAAAGTGCCTAATACTCAAGCTGACTATATCGCTAAACGCGAAGCTATAGAAGCTAAGTATTTGGACGATAAAATGGGGCAAGATGTCTATAACCTCGGTTTTACAAAATTCACTTATGGTGAAGTAAAAGCTAAAGAATTGAACCGCGGTCTTGACCTTAAAGGCGGTATCAACGTGATTCTGCAAATTTCCGTAAAAGACATCTTGAGAGGTCTTGCTGACAACTCCAAAGACCCTATCTTTAACAAATCATTAGCCGAAGCCGATGAACAGCTCCGCAAAACCGACAAAACCTACTTGGATTTGTTCTTCGAGGCTTACGCTAAGAACGGAGGTAAATTAGCCTCCCCCGATGTGTTCGCTAATAAAACCCTCAGCGACCAAATCAACTTCCAAATGAGTGATAGTGAGGTGCGCCCTATCATCAGAAAGCGCGTAGACGAGTCTATCGTATCTGCTTTCGAGGTATTGCGCAAACGTATCGATAAATTTGGTGTTTCTCAACCTAATATCCAGCGCCTTGGTAACTCAGGTCGTATCCTTGTAGAACTTCCAGGTGCTAAAGATATCACTCGTGTGCAATCTCTCTTGCAAAGTACCGCTCAGCTTGAGTTCTGGGAAACTTATAAGAATACTGATGTTTTCCCTTATTTACAAGCCCTCAACGAGCAACTTAAATCTACTGCTAAAACTACAGATAAAGTAAAAGATACGCTCACAGCCGCTACTCAATCAGGTAGTAGTGCTATCGACTCTCTACTTACTGATGTAAAGAAGGATTCTGTTCCTACTCAACAAGGAAAAGGCAATCCTTTGTTTGACCTTATCAAAGCTAATTCTTATGAAGGTTCTCCAGTACTTTTTACAGTAAGTTTAAAAGATACTGCTCAAGTAAATAGCTATATCAATTCTCCTGAAGCAAAACATTTGATTCCTGCTTCATTGCAGTATGTAAAATTCGCTTGGGGTAAACCTGATAAAAAGACCTCCCTTATCGAACTTTATGCCCTAAAAGGTAACCGCGATAACACCCCTCCTCTTACAGGTAACGTAGTAACCCAAGCCGAACAAACCTATGATGTTCGCAACCAGCCCGCCGTATCTATGCAAATGGACGGTAAAGGAGCGCGCATTTGGGAAGCGCTTACTGGCAAAGCTTTTACTCAAAACACCAATATTGCTATCGTACTCGATAACATCGTATATTCAGCACCAGGAGTAACTACAGGTGCTATTTCAGGAGGTCGCTCTGAAATTACAGGGCATTTTACTTTAAATGAAGCTGTCGACCTTGCTAACGTGCTCCGTGCTGGTAAATTACCTGCAAGCGCTGATATCGTACAATCTGAAATCGTAGGGCCTTCTTTAGGACAAGAAGCCATTGATAGCGGTATGAACTCTTTCCTTATCGCTACTATCTTCATCTTTGCGTGGATGATATTCTACTACGGTCGTGCAGGTATTTATGCCGACCTCGCTTTGGTATTCAATATACTCCTCATATTTGGAGTGTTAGCAAGTATAGAAGCTGTACTCACGCTCCCTGGTATTGCGGGTATCGTGCTTACCATTGGTATGGCAGTCGACTCGAACGTGCTGATATTCGAGCGGTCGAAAGAAGAACTGCGCAAAGGTAAAAACATCAATCAAGCAGTGGTTGATGGTTTCAAACACGCCTTGTCGTCTATCTTAGACTCTAATATCACTACGGCGCTTACTGCTCTTATTTTGTTGTTCTTTGGTAGTGGTCCTATCCAAGGTTTTGCTACTACCTTGCTTATCGGTATTGCAACTACTTTGTTCTCCGCTATCTTCATCACTCGCTTGTTTATCGACTATAGCGTTGAGAAAAAACATCCCCTTACTTTCAGCACCCCTATTACCAAAAATTGGTTCAGTAATATCAATCTTAACTTTATTGGTAAACGCAAAATAGGATATGCTTTTTCTATTATCCTATCAATAATAGGTATCATTTCTCTCTTTACTCGTGGTCTCGACCAAGGTATCGATTTCGTAGGTGGTAGAACTTACCAAATTCGTTTTGAGCACGAAGTAAACCCTACGCAAGTAGCCGATGCCCTCAAAACTACTTTAGGAAATGTGGAAGTGAAGACTTTTGGAGCTCCTAACCAAGTGAAAATCGCTACTAAGTATAAAGTACAAGAAGAAAGCACTGAGGTAGATAATGAAATACAAGAGCTCTTGTACAAAGGATTACAGAAATTCTTACCCGAAGGTACTTCATTCGATAGTTTCGCTAAAGCCTCTTCTACTGATAAGATTGGTATTATGCAATCTATGAAAGTAGGACCTACTATTGCCGAGGATATTAAGAGCAGTGCATTCTGGTCAGTTATCGGTTCGCTTATTGTAATTGGTCTATATATCTTATTCCGTTTCCACAAATGGCAGTTCTCTATGGGTGCGATTGTATCATCAGCGCACGACGTGCTAATGGTACTCGGTATTTATTCGCTCACTTATAGCATTATGCCTTTCAATATGGAAATCGACCAAGCCTTTATCGCGGCTATCCTTACCGTAGTAGGTTACTCACTAAACGACACGGTGATTATCTACGACCGTATTAGGGAAGTAATGCGTGAACCTCATTGGTCAAGAGAGAAAATTAATCACGCTCTCAATACTACCCTCAGCCGTACTTTGAACACCTCATTCACTACTTTGGCAGTACTTGTTACTATCTTTATATTTGGTGGTGAAACCTTACGTGGCTTTATGTTCGCAATGATTATCGGGGTTTTCATCGGTACTTACTCTTCTATATTTGTAGCAGCTCCTCTCATTTACGACACTGTAAAGGACGAAGCTGACCATACTAAAGAACAATCTAAGAAGTAATATCTAATTACTGAATATATAAAAGGGACTGTCCTAAAAAGGATAGTCCCTTTTTCTATGCGGGTAGAAAAAAGTGAAAAACTACTTGCAAATATCAATTATAAACCCTAACTTTGCCTTTCAAAAAACTAAGTAATATGAAAACATACGACATTGTTATCATCGGTTCAGGCCCTGGCGGTTATGTAGCCGCCATTCGCGCAGGTCAATTAGGCTTTAAAACTGCCCTTATTGAAAAATATAATACCTTAGGAGGCACTTGCCTTAATGTAGGCTGTATCCCTTCTAAAGCCTTACTCGACTCTTCTCACCACTACGAAAACGCCTCCAAACACCTCGAAGCCCACGGTATTGAAATCACAGGCAAAGTAAAGTTTAGCTTAGAGAAAATGATTGCTCGTAAAGCATCTGTGGTAGAGCAAACTTGCGCAGGGGTAAAGTTCCTAATGGAGAAAAACAAAGTAGACGTTTTTACCGGGGTAGGGAGCTTTGTATCACCCACACAAATTAAGATTACTCCTAATAAAGGCAAGGCAGAGACCATAGAAGCCAAGCACACCATTATTGCTACTGGCTCTAAACCTGCCTCCTTACCTTTTATTGCGCTCGATAAAGAACGTATTATTACTTCTACTGAAGCCCTCCAACTAAAAGAAGTACCAGAACACCTCATCGTGATTGGTGGGGGCGTAATAGGCTTGGAATTGGGGCAAGTATACAGTCGCTTAGGAGCTAAAGTGTCGGTAGTAGAATACACCGATAGCATTATCCCTACGATGGATAGAGGCTTAGGGCGCGAACTCACCAAAGTACTCAAAAAACAAGGCTTTGCTTTCTATACAGGTCATCAGGTGAAAGAAGTAACTCGCAAGGGCAAAACGGTAACTGTAAAAGCTACAACCTCCAAAGGCGAAGAGCTTACCCTTAAAGGTGATTACTGCTTAGTAGCCGTAGGTCGTCGCCCTTATACCGAGGGTCTTAACCTCGAAGTAGCAGGTGTACAGAAAGACGAGCGCGGTAGGGTAATAGTAAACGACCGCCTGCAAACCAATGTGCCTAACATCTATGCCATAGGTGATGTAGTACGCGGAGCTATGCTCGCTCATAAAGCCGAAGAAGAAGGCGTATTGGTAGTAGAACAACTCGCTGGACAAAAACCACATATCGACTATAATCTTATCCCTGGTGTTGTTTACACCTGGCCTGAAGTAGCTTCAGTAGGCAAAAGTGAAGAGCAACTAAAAGCTGACGGCATAGCCTATAAAGTAGGGCAATTTGCTTTTCGTGCCTTAGGGCGCGCCCGTGCCAGTATGGATACCGACGGCTTTGTAAAGATTTTAGCTGACACCCAAACCGATGAAGTGCTCGGCGTACACATCATTGGAGCTCGTGCTGCCGATATGATAGCCGAAGCCGTTACAGCAATGGAGTTCCGCGCCAGTGCCGAAGATATCGCTCGCATCTGCCACGCTCACCCTACCTTTACCGAAGCAATAAAGGAAGCCGCCCTTGCTACCACCGAAAACCGCGCTATCCATAGTTAACTACCGATGCCTATACAGATAATAAAGATTTAAGTCCCATAGAAGGATATACGTTGCAATTAATGATTAGTGAAATAATTAAGAAAAAGTTTGTTTCTTTCAAAATAAATAGTAACTTTGCCTCAACTAACCTTTAATCATTAAAATATTATGAGTAGATTTTCCGATACCCAAACCGCTTTTGCCCTCAAAAGCCAATCCGAACTCAACTGGGCTTACCGCCTTTTTAAACTTATTGGCAGTAATACCCTTACTCGTGTGGGCACTGCCCTTACCAACTTCTCCTTAAAACTGCGCCTGCCCGTCGAAGGACTCATCAAGCGCACCGTCTTTAAGCAGTTCTGCGGAGGTATCTCCGAACAAGACTGCCTTCCCGTAATCCAAAAGATGCATCAAAAAGGAGTAGGCTCTGTGCTCGACTATTCCGTAGAAGGTAAAGAAGACGAATCCTCTATCGAAGCTACTTTCGAAAAAACAATGGAAACCATCGATTTTGGTAATCTCCATCGCAACGAAGGTATTCCTATTGTGGTATTTAAACCTACGGGATTTGGGCGTTTTGCCATCTTCCAAAAACTCACCGAGAAAAAAGCCCTTACCCCCGAAGAAGAAAAAGAATGGGAGCGCATCAAATCTCGTTTCGACGCAGCCTGCAAGCGCGCCTACGAGTATAAAATTCCTATTTTGGTAGACGCCGAAGAAAGCTGGATGCAAACTGCTGCCGATGACCTCGTAGAAGAGATGATGCAGAAGTACAACAAAGAAGAACCTATCGTATACAATACCTTGCAAATGTACCGCCACGACCGTTTGCCTTACCTAAAAGAACTTTATGAACGTGCCGTAGATAAAGGCTTCTACATAGGCGTAAAAATCGTACGAGGTGCCTATATGGAAAAAGAAAACGAACGCGCTGCCGAGCTAGGCTATCCCACTCCCATTTGCCCCAGCAAGCAAGCAACCGACGATAATTATAACGCTGTTGTGCGCTATATTATTGACCATATCGATAGGATTGCGCTCTTTGCAGGTACTCACAACGAAGAAAGTGCTGCCCTGGTAATGGATTTGATGCACAAAAAAGGCTTGCAACCTAACGACAAACGCGTGTGGATAGCACAACTCTACGGTATGAGCGACCATATCAGCTTCAATGCCTCTAAGGAAGGCTATAACGTAGCCAAGTATTTGCCTTTTGGTCCCGTGCGCGAAGTAATGCCTTACCTTATCCGCCGAGCCGAAGAAAATACCTCAGTAGCAGGGCAAACAGGACGTGAACTCACTTTACTAAAAGCAGAGAAAAAGCGCCGAAAAGAAACTGCTAACCAGTAAAAATAAGTTTTTATTATTCGTTGCAACTCTCGTTTTTGCACTTCTCGCAAAAACGAGAGTTCTTTTTATTCCCAATTACTACCCTCTTACCTTCGCTCATTGTTCGTTTTTGTTCGTCATTTCTTTATCTGCCTGTGCGGCTCGCACCGTCTTTTGTTCGTTCATTGTTCGTTCATTGTTCGTCTTTTCTTCGTTCTTTGTTCGTTCTTTGTTCGTTCTTTGTTCGTTCTTTGTTCGTTCTTTGTTCGTTCTTTGTTCGTCTTTTATTCGTCTTTTGTTCGTTAATTATTTATCCGTCCGTGTGGCTCACACTATCTGCCCGTGCGGCTCGCACCTGTTCGTGTGGCTCACACCAGCCCGTGAGGCTCGCACTGTCACTCGCCATTGATTTGGTATTTTTGGCATTATTGGCATTATTGGTATTAAATTAGTTGCTAATTCAAAAAAAAGTTGTACTTTTGCGTGATTTTCTATCTTAAAACAAAAAATATAAGAATGGCACGTTCCATCGATTCATTTAACAAACGAAGATTAATTACCTCCTATTTTTCGGTAATAGTGAGCATTACCTTAGTGCTCTTTCTTATGGGCTTTTTTAGTTTTTTAGTATTAAGTGCTAATAAATTAGCCAATTACTTCAAAGAGCAAGTAACCGTTACCGTCTTGATAAAGGACGACGCTAAAAATGCCGACATCGAACAGTTACAGAAAACTCTTTCGGTAGCGAGTTTTGTAAAGTCAGTGCGTTTTGTATCAAAAGAAGTTGCTGCCGAAAAGTTCAGTAAGGATATCGGCGAAGATTTTGTTACCTTCATCGGTACTAACCCTCTGCAAAACACCATCGATTTAAGCCTAAAAGCCGAATATGCCGAGCCCGATAAGATGCGCGAAATCAAACGTGAGTTAGAGCAAAACTCTTTTGTTACCGAAGTAGTATACGACCAATCTTTGGTAGCTCTTATTCACGAAAATGTGAACAGAATAGGTATTGTTACATTAATTTTCAGTGCCCTATTCACTTTTGTATCTATCTTGCTTATCAATGCCTCTATTCGCCTCTCCATTTATTCCAAACGTTTTATCATCAAAACAATGCAATTAGTAGGGGCTACGCGCAGTTTCATACGCCGTCCGTTTTTATGGACAAATGTACGCTTGGGCATTCTCAGCGCTCTAATAGCCATAGTACTTTTTTATCTATCGTTATTAGCTATTGTAAAGTCATATCCTGAGTTTAATATCTTAATGGATACAGGTACTTTAAGCATTGTTTTTATAAGTATTATGACCATTGGGATACTCATCAGTTGGCTAAGCACCTATTTTGCTACACAACGTTTCCTAAACCTCAATACCAACGACCTTTATTATTAACCATTAATCATTAATAATTAATCACTGATGAAACATCATTCAACTTTCATTTTTGAAAAGAAAAACTATCTTATTATGGCTATTGGCTTAATAGTAATAGCCCTTGGTTTTATAACAATGAGCGGTGGTGGTAGCGATAATCCCGCTGTGTTCGACCCCTCTATTTTCAATTTCCGACGTATTCACTTAGCTCCTGCTTTGGTACTTTTAGGTTTTGCCATTGAAATTTACGCCATTCTGGTAAATCCTAAAACTGATAAAAAACAAGAAGAAAAATAAGAATGAGTACACTGCAAGCTATTATTATTGCTATTATCGAAGGACTCACCGAGTACCTTCCTATCTCATCAACCGCACATATGGGTTTTACCGCTGCCCTTATGGGAATGCCCGACGATGAGTATTTGAAAATGTTTCAAGTTTCCATACAGTTTGGTGCTATCCTCTCGATAGTAGTACTATATTGGCGCAAGTTCTTCGACTTTTCTAATTGGAACTTCTATTTCAAATTAGCGTGCGCCGTTATACCTGCTCTTATATTAGGTAAGCTTTTCGATGATAAGATTGAAGCAGTTTTGGGCAACCAAAAAGCGATTGCTATTACCCTGATTGTGGGCGGTATTATCCTTATTTTTGTAGACAATTGGTTCAAACATCCTACGATTCACAACGAGAAAGACATCACAATAAAGAAAGCCGTTACTATTGGTTTTTGGCAGTGTTTAGCAATGATGCCAGGCACTTCGCGCTCTGCTGCTTCTATTATTGGCGGAATGACGCAAGGGCTCACTCGCAAAGCCGCCGCTGAGTTCTCTTTCTTCTTAGCCGTTCCTACAATGCTGGCTGTAACCGTGTATTCTATTTTCTTGAAGAAATGGGGTACTGCCCAAGAGAAAGGCTACGAGCTGATAATGAAAACTGATGAGAGTTTTTGGTTGTTTATCATAGGCAATGTAATAGCTTTTGTGGTAGCAATGATAGCCGTGAAATTCTTTATACATATCCTCACCAAATTTGGTTTTAAAGTATGGGGCATTTACCGCATTGTTATTGGAGCAGTATTACTGATTTATTTCTCAATTAACAATTAATTATCTTTCCCTCCTACCCTTACCTTTTACTTTTTACCTTTTTTCACAAAATGAAAATATTACTTTTAATTGTAGCTTTCTGTTTTATTCTCATTCAATCTATAAAAGCTCAAACCGATAGCTTATCAGTACTCCACGAATCGGTACTCACAGCCGATACTTTGCATGTAGCTACTGAAAAACCTAAACTCAAACAGGTATTACTTCCTGCTTCTCTTATTACCTTAGGAGTTATCTCCAACGCTACCTATATCAATCGTTATGTACAACGACACGCTTATAGATATTCCGGCGGACAGAAGTTGCGTTTCGATGATTATTTGCAGTATCTACCTATTGCCAGCGTCTTTGCTTATAGCAATTTAGGTATAAAAGCCAAGCACAGTGTAAAGGAACGACTCATAGTAGGAGCTACGGCTTATGCCATTACGGCAGCTTTAGTAAACGGAGTAAAATATAGTGTCAGAATACATCGTCCCGATGAAAGTGCTTACAATTCTTTCCCTTCAGGACATACAGCTACTGCTTTCACAGGAATGGAAATCCTTTGGCAAGAGTACAAAGATGAGAATATATGGGTAGGTATCAGTGGCTATGCTATAGCTACCACCGTAGGTGCAATGCGTTTGTACAATAATCGCCATTGGATAGGCGATGTGCTTGTAGGGGCAGGTATAGGTATCCTTAGTGCCAAAACAGCCTATTGGCTCTTGCCATATACTTCCAAATGGCTTACACGCAAAGAGAAATCTTCAGTACAAATGGTTGTTTACCCCGTTTATTCCGAAGAAATGAAAGGAGTGGGGCTCACCTTATTTCGCTAAAAACACCTTCTAATGGCTATTATTACCACTATATTAAACAAAATTCCACGCCCTTGGCTTATAAAGATGAGCTATTGGGTGCGTCCGTTTTTAGCTTTCTACTTGCGAGGAAAGAAATACCAAGACCCTATTGATGGCAAGACTTTTAGGAAATTCTTACCATATGGCTACGGCAAAGCTCGTCCCAATGTACTCTCGCCCTCTACCCTATCGCTTGAACGCCACCGATTGCTTTGGCTCTATCTTACTCGTGAAACCGATTTCTTTACACGTGAGCTAAAAGTGCTACACGTCGCTCCTGAACAAGCCTTCTATAAACGCTTTAAAAAACAACCTAACCTCAATTACCTCACCACCGACCTATATTCTCCTTTGGCAGATGTAAAAGCCGATTTGTGTGCTTTGCCTTTTGAAGACGAATGTTTTGATGTGATATTTTGCAACCACGTATTGGAGCATATCCAAGATGATACCCAAGCAATGAAAGAGCTTTATCGTGTGATGAAAAAGGGTGGTTGGGGTATTTTTCAAGTACCACAGGACTACCACAGAGCAATTACGTTTGAAGATAACACCATTACCGACCCGAAAGAACGCACCCGTATTTTTGGTCAGTATGACCACGTAAGGGTCTACGGTTTAGACTATTTTGATAAATTGCGCAGTATAGGCTTTGAAGTAGAGGAACTGCAATACGCTTCCCATTTCACAGCTGAAGAAATAGAACGGTATCGTATTGTTGCTGAAGAAATCATTCCTTTATGCAAGAAGAAGTAAAAATTTAATAATTAAATAATGAAATATCTATTTTTAAGTATCGCAATAGGTTTAGTAGCTTGCCAGTCTTCCGTAAAAGATGAAATTCATCTTATAAGTGGGGAAGCGCAAGGTAGTACTTACCACATTAAGTACATTAGCAAAACTAAAGAAGACTTAAAACCTGCCATAGACTCTATTTTACAAGTGATAGATAAGTCTATGTCTACCTATAAACCAGATTCTGACATTTCTAAAATCAATGCAGGGGATAAAAATGTAGTGGTAGACGAACATTTCAGGAAGGTTTTTGAAGCCTCTCAGCAAATATGGCAAGAAAGTGAAGGTTTGTTTGACCCTACGGTAGGTGTATTAGTAAATGCTTGGGGGTTCGGTAAACAAAAGATAACTGAGGATAAACTCCCCACAGATGAAAGAATAGCAGAACTGAAGAAATATGTAGGCTTTAATAAAGTACATCTCACAGCCGATAACCATATTGAAAAAGAGTCTCCTGAAATACTGTTTGACTTTAATGCCATAGCACAAGGCTATACCTCCGATGTAGTTGCGGCTTTCCTCAGCTCAAAAGGTATTGAGAATTATATAGTGGAGATAGCAGGTGAGATGTATCTGAAAGGAAGGAATACTGTAGAGAACAAAGCGTGGACGATAGGCGTAGAAAACCCTATCAAACCTTTGGACGACCGCGAATTGGTAGCTACTATACAATTTACCAATCAAGGATTGGCAACATCTGGTAACTATCGCAAAGTATGGACAGATAGTAATGGGCGCAAATATGTACATTCTATTAACCCTATTACCGGACGCGCTACCCAAAGTGATGTGCTCAGTGCTACAGTAGTTGCTCCTTCCACTATGTTTGCTGATGGATATGCTACTATGTTTATGGTAATGGGATTGGAAAAGAGCAAAGCTTTCTTAGAAAAACACCCCAATATGGCTGTACTTTTAGTGTACAGTAACGAACGAAACGAAGAACTTACCTTTAAGACAAAGGCTTTTGAAGAATTAATAATTCAGTAAAGATTTTTTATTTATGAAAATAGGAATTATAGGTGCAATGGAGCTTGAGATAGATAGTTTAAGAGCTTCTATTGAGTCTTGCAAAGAAACTAAAATAGGGCGTTTTGTTTTTTATGAAGGTTCTCTTAATGGGATAGAAGTAGTATTATTACTTTCAGGTATAGGTAAAGTAAGCGCTTCGGTTGCGACCACTTTACTTATAGAAAGATACAATCCATCGCTTATTATTAATACAGGTACTGCCGGAGGCTTAGGTGATACTTCGGTACACGATATAATCTTAGCTACTGAAGTACGCCACCACGATGTAGACGTTACGGCTTTTGGGTATGAAATAGGTCAGCAAGCACAAATGCCTCCTGCCTTTATTGCTAACACACAATGGACAGAAAGACTAAAACAAGTAGCCGAACGATACAGTCATACACTTCACTACGGACAAGTAGTAAGTGGAGACTCTTTTATTTCCTCGCCCACCCGACTACAAGAAATTGCTAATACCTTCCCTAAAGCAAAAGCCGTAGAAATGGAAGCAGCAGCTATTGCTCAAACCTGCTATTTATTAAACATTCCATTTGTAATGCTTCGCGCTATTTCTGATAAGGCAGGCGAAGGGAATGCGGTATCATATGAGACTTTTGTAGTAGAGGCAGGCAAACTGTCTGCAACTATTATAAAAGCATTCTTAGCCTCTATCTCTGAAACATAGGAAAAGTACACATATAACAAATAAGGGATTGAATTACATAATTCAATCCCTTATTTTTTTATACTTATAGAAATATTCCTATTTTAAAAATTGACGTACTTCTTCTTTTAAATGGCTTAGTGCATTAGCCGAAGGAGTGGCTTTCTCTACAAACTCTTTAAATATAGCTTCTACCATAGCTTGTGAGTCTTTTACTTCTTCGGTTAGGGCTACTTTACGGATTATTTGGATAGTAGCCATTTTAGCAGTACGAATAATATTCCATAGCTTTTCACTGAGGTATATTTGTTGTGCTAAGTTATGTTCAAATTCTTCATCAATAGAGTTTACAAGCAATGCTTCATACTCTTTCTTAGAAAAGTTATGAGGAGGAATGCGCAAAAATAATTGTTGAGGAGACATTCGCTCTAAGAAAAGTGTCATTCGCTCGTATGCTTGTAAGCGGATGGGCATTGTATACTTTTGGTTTTCTTTATGAAGAAGAAACAATCGCTTTTTATCTTCATTTTCAATATGTATTCTAAAAAAATAAAAGGCTACCGCTCCTACAATAAGAGCCGGAACGCAATACATAATAAAGGTAATAATCTGGTCAGACATAAATAATTAAGATTCTTTTGATAATAATATTTTTTCTAAGTTTGGACTGAAAATATCTTGAAAAGCCGATATAATACGTCCGTTTTTATCTATAATTACTGATTTGTTAATATTATTAATTAAAAACTTTTGAGACAAATCTATGAAATTGATAGAGTGATATTGGTCAGTCCAATCGGTATTTGAGATTTGTTTGCGCCATTGAGTTTTATCCTGCCCTATATCAATACCTACAAACTTTACATTGGGGAATAGCTTCTTTAACTGACTCACTCTTCCGAAGATAAGTTTGGAAAGCTCTTTCTGATTGACTGACCAAAAGTAATAAATAGTTACCTCCGGCTGTTGTATTTCCGAAAACTTAGTTGGTTCACCGTTTGCATTAATCAAATCAAAATCGGGAGGAATTCTTCCCGCTTGTAGTGCTATTACGTTTCTAAAAACCTTATCTAATTCAGCTTTATACTTGTTATCTTTGTTATACTTAGCAAATTTATCGAAGTAATCTTTATACTCGGTGTGTTCTTGGATATTAAAAATATAAGCATAAGCTGCATTTCGGTATAGGTTATCTCTCAAACTTCCCTTGGTAAAAAGACTATCGATGATTTTAATCTTTTGCAAATGGAAACCTAATTCTCTACTTACATCTACCAAAGTGTGAGTATCATAGGTGTATTGAGTAAAAGCCAGATTATTGACATACATTACCATATACCTATAATAGGGACGGAAATACTCTAAAAAGCTATCGTTATAATTAATTTGTTTACGATAATCGTAAAAGTTATAGGGCAATAAATCTACGATTGAAATGTTGTTCTTATTTTGATAAACAAAAGGATATATCTCCATTTCTTTATAGATAGGAAAAGTAGCACTTACTAAGGCTAAATCTTTTGCTTTCTCGGTGAGCTGAGGATTTAGTTTGAGAAAATCATCATACTCCCGTTTTCTTTCTTGATATAAGGAATCACTTTTGTTTTTGTACTGCATAGGTGGCAAAGAATGAAACTTCCTAAAAACTTCTTCTTGCGCATCTGACATCTTAGATTGTGAGAGTAAGAAGTTATTAATAGCAGAGCCTTTACCCGAGAATGAGATACTTTCTTCAAAACTGAGTGCATTGGCATACACTACCACACTGTCCTTAGGTTCTACATACACATATTGATACTTACCATCTGTTTCAAAGTTAAACAACTCTCCTTCGGTTATATTTAGGTTAAACAGGAAAGTTTTATTCTTATCTAAATAAGCAGTATCTATAGGAGTATCATTGCTGTATAGAACAACAAAAGAGTCCTTTGCATTAGGGAAAAAGCCACTTATTATAGTAGGCTCATTACGCTTACCCTTGCAAGCGATTAAAGTGCTAAAAAGCACCCATAATATTAGCCGATTCATCTTCATCACCAATAAGCATTCAACTATTTGGGGGCAAAAATATAACATTATCTAAACACGGTGAGTTAAGAATATGTTAAAAATATACCCCCTACTAAATATTAACATTTATTAGTAATTCGCTGTTTGAATTAGCCTCTCATTGATAGCAAATTAGCTTTCTTTCTCCTTGCTCACTTCAAAGAGGAATTTCTTTTCTTGGTCGGTTAAACTTGCATAACCACTGGCACTGATTTTCTCTAACAGTTGATTGACCTGATGTGCTCGTATTTGTTGTTCTTCTGAAACGACCTTCTTCTCTTTTTTAGGGGACTCTTTTTGGGGCGTTTTTGCTTTTTTAGGAATACGAAAACTGTACTTTGAAGTAAGTCCTGCGAATATCCCTCCTAAAATACCTCCGAAGTGGGCTATCTTACCTCCTGTGTTTACTGATATATTCAGTATATCGAAAAGTATAAAAGCCAATATAACGTACAGCAATTTTATTTTAAAGGTAAAAATATAGACATTATAGGAGGGGAACAGGGTTACCACGAAAGCTAAGGCTCCCATAACAGCAGCTGAAGCTCCTAAGAGCATCGTATTATCAGTGAAGGAGGGGAAGAAGTAACCTATGGTTAGAAAAGTGATTCCGCCACCTATAATCCCAAAGCTATACGCTTTTACAAATTGTTTTCCGTTAAAGAGATTGAAGAAAATATGCCCTGTGAAAAATAACAGGAGCATATTCCAAAACAGGTGTTGAATGCTTACGTGATAGAAAGCATAAGAAATGAGCGTCCAAGGTTGTTTTAAAAACAGAGGTAACGATTGAGGCATACATAGCCACTGGTTAAGCTGCTCTTGTGTTACTTTGTTAGTATACACTACAAGTTTGCTTATACCCAATAGCAATGTACAAACCACAATTACGCTATTAGCTGTGTTTAATTTTCCTGACATTGACGTAATATTAATGAGGCTGTTTTTTCGCTTGCACCTTCTCCGCCTAACCTTTCTCTCAACAAAACATAATCTTTAAACACTTCGTAACGGTGCCTATAAGTAGTGAGCTTGTTAAGCTCAGCTTCTAAATTCTTTTTAGTAAGGTCACCTTGAATAAGCTCAGTAACCACAGGCTTATCCATAATGAGGTTTACTAATGAAATGTACTTGAGCTTGATAATGCGTTTGGCTATATGATAGGAAATCCAATTGCCTTTGTAGCACACCACTTCGGGGACGTTGAGCAAGGCAGTTTCTAAGGTTGCCGTACCACTGGTTACAAGCGCTGCATAAGACACCGAGAGCAAATCATAAGTTTTACCGCTTACAAAATGCACGTTTTCTTCTTTGATAAAACGTTTATAGAAGTGATAATCAATTGAGGGGGCTCCTGCTATTACGAACTGATACTGATGAAAATCATCGACTATAGAGAGCATTATTTTTAGCATCTTGGCTATTTCCTGCTTTCTACTACCTGGTAATAGGGCTATAATAGGGCGCACATCTAAGTTATTTTCCTTTTTAAAAGTCTGCTCATCTACTTCTTTGCGCTGTGCAATAGCATCGAGCAAAGGATGACCAACAAAGTGCACGCGGTATTGGTGTTCTCTTTCGTAGAAATCTTTTTCAAACGGGAGTATGACGTACATAAAATCTACATCGCGTTTGATTGCTTTTATGCGACTCTCTTTCCAAGCCCATATTTGTGGTGAGATGTAGTAATGAGTAGGGATATGTTGTTGTTTAGCCCATTGGGCAATGCGCATATTAAAACCAGGATAGTCTATAAAAATAAGAACATCGGGGTTGAACTGGGTGATATCTTTCTTACAGAAATCGATATTGCGCAAGATAGTACGCAGGTTCGTAATCACTTCCCAAAAGCCCATAAAAGCGAGGTCTCGGTAATGCTTTACTTGTGTACCTGCTACCTGTTGCATTTGGTCGCCCCCCCAAAAGCGGAATTCGGCTTTTGGGTCTTTTTCTAATAGGGCTTTCATTAGGTTAGCGCCGTGCAAATCACCAGAAGCCTCGCCTGCTATAATATAATACTTCATTTTTCTGCGGTTTGAAAGTTTAATACATTATTAGTTTTTAATAGCGGTATTGTTTAGATACGCTGTGATAGCAGCGTGGTAAACTGATGAGGTGCCTTTTTTGACCTTAGGTAATACTTCATAGGAAGCCCTGAGCTGTGGGTCTTTAAGGACGAGCTGGGCATAACGCACGGCTTCTTGGAACTTAGTGCGACAGCCTAATTGGGCTTCGGAAGCTGGCACACGGGACTTAGAAGGGGCTTTGCAGACTACTGTTTGTCCTTTAACTTTTCGGAAAACGAACGTTTTACCAATCATACCAGAGAGTCCGTTTAAAATAACATTTCGACTTCTTGCCATAATACAAATTGTTTTTTGGAATTAATAGTGCAAAGGTATGGCAAATTTTTGGTATATCAAAATTGGTGTGAGCTACACGGGCAGATAAAGAAAAGATGAAGGAAATATCCTCTCCCCACCCCTCTCCCAAGGAGAGGGAGTGTAGTAACGGAAAAGTGAGACGAAGGAATGACGGTGTGAGTCGCACGAGCAGATAGAGAAAAGGCGAAGAAAATATCCTCTCCCCACCCCTCTCCCAAGGAGAGGGAGTGTAGTAACGAAAAAATGAGACGAAGGAATGACGGTGTGAGTCGCACGAGCAAATAGAGAAAAGACGAAGAAAGAACGAACAAAGAACGAACAAAAGACGAACAAATGACGAAGAAAGAACGAACAAAAGACGAACAAAGAACGAAGGAAAAGTGAGGGTAAGTTAAAGCTAAGATAGAGATAAAAAGAGGGTGATTAGTAGATTTCAACTTTATCAAATTTTGAAACTTTGGCAAAGTTCGTTTTGGAAAGAGGGGGTAAACCGCACGGGCAAATAAAGAATGAAGGTAGAAAAGTTGGTTTTGAAAGGATAAAATAAGGGTGATTAGAGAATTGTAAAAAAGGATATATATTACTGAAAATCAATAGATATTATATATGAGTAAAAAAGATTTTCGATATTAGTGAATTTATACATTATTTTTTCTTATTTTTGCCGTTCTAAACAAACTCATCATTATGATAGACGCACACAAATTATCTATTGGTTTACTACTACCTATTGAAGCATACGAAGGGGCTATTCCTAAAATGGAAAACCAAGTACAACTCATTCAGCGAGCTGAAATGTTAGGCTTTAATGCTGTGTGGGTGCGCGACATTCCTCTATACACTCCTGATTTTAACGAAGTAGGGCAAATGTTTGACCCGTGGATATATTTGGCACACATTGCTACTCTTACCCAAAGTATTAAGTTTGGCTTTGCGAGTGTAATACTACCACTGCGTCACCCTTTACACGTAGCGAAGGCTTCGGCGAGTCTTGACGTGCTATTTCCGAAGCGTTTTATGATGGGAGTTGCTTCTGGTGACCGACCTGTAGAGTATCCTGCTTTTAATGAACTTTATGAATCACGGAGTACTCGTGTTTTGGAGCATATGGCTATGTTACGCGACTTGTGGAGCAAAGAGTTTCCTACCTACAACAATGAGTATGGTACCCTAATGGAAAAAATGGGTGATGTAGTGCCTAAGCCTTTGAATAAAAATATACCAATGTATGCCACAGGGCACATAGGAGGAGTGAATTTGGAATGGATTGCGAAAAACTCGGACGGGTGGATTTACTACCCAAGAGATTTTGCTTTCACAAAGAAGGTAATACAAGACTGGCACAAAGCTCTTAAACAAGAAGGAGAACCTCCTAAACCTTATATTCAACCTGTGTATATCGACCTAAAAGATGACCCTGATTTTGAACCAGAGAAAATGGACTTAGGTTTCCGTTTAGGACGTAACTATTTATTGGATATGTTCTTAGAACTCGGAAAAATAGGGGTTAACCATATTATGCTCGTACTAAAATACTGCTCTCGCCCTGCAAGTGAAGTGCTTGAAGAAATAGGAAAAGAAGTATTGCCACACTTGAAATAAAAAGTACCTTATGAAAACCCTTAATGAAAACGACATAAAAAATGTATTAGAAATACATAATTTGCTTTCTTTTGACACTTATTATACTTTGCTCAACGGAAATACTGACGATGAGCAGAAATATGAGCTAGCTAAAAGAGAGTTCGTACGCAAGCAAAGCCAACTACTAGTGACCGATGGGGCTCAGTTTATGTGCGGACCTCATAAAGGTACTTTCCGCACTAATTACAAATGGCAAACCATAAACAATAAAGGCATTGCCCGACAAAGTGATGTATTGCCTGAGAATTTTGAGTTTACCGATGGCTTTCAGATACTTTCGATAGGCAGTTGGCAACGCATTGCCTCTACCACTACCTTTAATGAGGAATACCCTCTCTTGTTCCGCTCTACTATACAGATTACGGGTAAGATGCCGGGCAATAATCCTCCTGAAACTTATAATTTGCAATTTCTTAACGCAGGGCAAAACTTCAGCTATGAAGATACTATTGACCAAGCATATGAGCAAAGTGTTTTGAGTGAAGAAGAAGGAAACAACAAGCAAGAGGAAGCACAGCCTTCTGCTGATTGTACGGTTAGGTTTAGTTTAGACACAAGCAAAGATAACAACTTTGGTTTTGACTCTTATGAAGTTTCTAAAAATGGGTGTAAGGATAAAGAAAAACTAAAAAGTGCCTATAAGAAGTTAGAACCTTTTAGAGAGGAATACCTAATGCCGTGGGTGAGCCTTGCCCAATACCGATATGCTATATTAAAAGTAGCTGTTAAGGGGAAATTTAAAGAAATTACTTTTAAAGAACCTAACAGTTATTTTACCTTTGAACCTGCTACCATTACGCCCGAAACCAAACAAGTAAAAATAACGTGTAATAATACTATTACAGAAAAAGAGTATAAGGTAGAAGTATTAGCCGATGGCAAAGTAGCGGGTGGGCTGATGTTTGTAGAAAACAGTATAAAGAAATTTGTGATATTACCTGTTTATGTTACTCAAGGACAAAAAGAATATGATGATATAGGAGATATTGTAAAGAATTCTTTGCTAAAACAGTATTTTGATAGGGCTTTTGCTCCCTTATTGATTGAACATACTCTTGAAGCACCCTTTGAATTGAATCTTGATGACCCTAAATGGAGTCAAAACACTTTTCAGAAAGAAGCTGTAAACAGGATAAAAAATAACATTGGTAAGAATAAAAGGATAATAGTAAGGGAGTCGGAAGTAAATACCTCTAATGACAAAAGGCTTTTGGTACTTAATGATGTGGCAAGGCTTTACCAAACAGTTAAAAATGACCCGAGTAAATTATCTCCATATCCTTTATTTCTAACAAATTGGGAATGCCAAAAAATAGATAGTATGGGGAACTTAAACGATAATAACGGTATTACCCCCTCCCCTGGCAAATATGCTTCTATGTTGTTTTTACACAATAGTAACAAATTTCCTGATTTTGACATTCCCCACGAAGTACTACACGGATTGGGGTTAGAACATACTTTTGATTCTAAAAGTACCTATACTTTTAAAGAGGGAGCAACTCAAAATTATATGGATTACAAAGACCCTCAGAAGAGCAATATAACTTTTACTAATGAAAAGCACTATACTTTCAAATGGCAATGGGAATTAGCGAGAGCCTCTGAATGGATAGCCAAGCAAAAGATTTTTTTACCTATGCTTTTACTTTTACTATTGATATCTTGTCAAAGCTATAAAAGTGTATCGTGTGAGTATGATTATTTTCCCACTAAAGATGAAATGGTGTTAGATAGTAGCTTGTTAAATAATTTAGATAAAAAAATAGAAATAAACAATTATACTAAGATGGTTACCTATGAAACTAGAGGAGGTTTTTTTAAGTCTATTTATATTGATACATTAGGCATTACACTTCGAAAATCCATAAGATATAATCCATCTAAAAAGATTAACTATAGCTATTTTTCTTTAGGATCTTATATAGGCAAAGAATATCATTTTGATGAGAATGGAAATGTTATTAAGGTAATTGATAATGATGAAGGTTTTGTTATCTGTTGGCAGCAAGCGTTGTTTATAGCTAAGAAAAATACGGGGAAGAAGGCTAAAGAATGGAAAATATCAAAAGACTTTGATGATGATAAAAATAAAAAATACTGGGAAGTGTATTATTTTGAAGATAGAGACCGTTTTTTAGTAATCGACGCTCAAACAGGAGAAATTGTAAAGAGAGGACTTAGTGGCATTTCCACAGATGATGTGATATATGATGATACTTTTAAACCAGGTGAATTGTAACAGAAATCCACACGAGCTGATGCACGCTTTGGGATTAGAACATACTTTTGAAGAGAAAGAGCACCCTAATAAGGAACATATTTTTAGGGAGGGAAGTACTCAAAACTATATGGATTATAATAATACTAAGAAAACTACTTTCAAATGGCAATGGGATATTTTAAGGAAATCACCTTATGTTAAATTATTAATACTTATATTTACTCTACTTTTTTCTTCGTGCAAGGTGATGAGTGATAAGGAACTACAAACTATTTCTTGTGTTTGTAACGATAGTATTACACAAGAAGATAAAAAACTTCCTATCCCCCCCCTCGAGAGAATCAAAAACGATAGTATAGATTCCTATACAACGGGAAAAGGACCTTACACAAAATACACTTATTATTTAAAAGAAAGTACACAAAAAATGGTTGATTATGACCTTGAAGGGAATATTAAACAATCCTATTTTAGTGTTCCTTACGAATTTATAGGCAGAGAATTTATCTTTGATGAACAAGGAAATATAAAAGAGGTTATCAATCACGATGAGGGGTGGAAAATATGTGCTTTTCAAGCATTAGCTATCGCTAAAAAAAGAGCAGGAAATAATTATTATCACAAAAAAGTAACAGACCCTCTATGGCAAGTGCGAAAAACAAGGTTAAAAGGCAAAAGAATGTGGGTGGTACATTATTCTAATAGAAAGTTTAAAACTATCAGTCTTTATATTGATAAAGACACAGGAAAAATAGTAAAAAGAGTAAAACATTAGCAGTATGAGTGTTATTAATTTTCAAAAAGAAATCCCTCACGAAGTAATGCACGCCTTAGGATTAGAACACACTTTTGAAGAGAAAGAGCACCCTAATAAGGAACATATTTTTAGGGAGGGAAGTACTCAAAACTATATGGATTATAATAATACTAAGAAAACTACTTTCAAATGGCAATGGGACATCTTGCGTAGTTCTAAGTATTTAAAAATATTAATTCTTATATTAACATTGTTTTTAAGCTCTTGTAGAGTAATGAGCAACGAAGAATTACAAGAAATATCTTGCAAATGTAATGATACTATTATACAAGAGGATAAAAGACTTCCTATCCCCCCCCCGAGAGTTCTAAATGATAGTTTGGATATTAGTGTATCAAATAGTTGGTATGAAAAAGATTGGTGTGAAGCCTATTTAAAATATATTGACAATCTAAAAACTAATGAACGAAAGATGATTTATTATGACCTTGAAGGGAATATTAAGCAATCCTATTTTAGCGTTCCCAATGAGTTTATAGGCAGAGAATTTATCTTTGATGAACAAGGAAATATAAAAGAGGTTATCAATCACGATGAGGGGTGGAAAATATGTGCTTTTCAAGTATTTGCTATTGCCAAAAAGTATGCAGGGAATAATTATGATAAAGAAGAACCTCTTTGGCAATTGTATAGGGATAAATATAAAGGTAAAAAAGCGTGGAAAATCAACTATAAAAATAAACGTTTTAAATGGCGAACGTTATATATAGACAAAGATAATGGAAGAATTTTAAAAGTAGAAAGGGGGTAATTTATGAAAATACCTCACGAGCTGATGCACGCTTTGGGATTAGAACATACTTTTGAAGAGAAAGAGCACCCTAATAAGGAACATATTTTTAGGGAGGGAAGTACTCAAAACTATATGGATTATAATAATACTAAGAAAACTACCTTTAAATGGCAATGGGATAGATAAAGAAATTTGCTAACCAAGAGAATATTTACAGAAAATTAAACCCATAATACCATAATTATGACCATTACTCAATACCAATATGTGTTGGCTGTGGCGAAGTACAAGAACTTTACTACCGCTGCTGAACACAGTTTTGTTACCCAGCCTACCTTGAGTATGCAAGTGCAGAAATTGGAGGAAGAGTTGGGGGTTACTATTTTTGACAGGAGCAAAAAGCCTTTACAGGTTACTGAAATAGGAGAACAAATCGTTAAACAAGCCCAAGTAATCGTAAATGAAGCGGGGAGAATGAACGATATAGTAGCGCAACAAAAGGGGTATATAGGAGGCGAGTTTCGCGTGGGGATTATCCCTACCGTCTCCCCTACTCTACTACCTATGTTTCTCGCTAATTTCATCAATAAATACCCTAAGGTATGCCTAAAAATTGAGGAGCAAACTACTGAAAACATCTTGAAAAAGATAGAGGACGGGAGTTATGATGCAGGGATTTTGGCAACCCCTCTGCACAATCCGTCGATAGTAGAAAGACCGTTATACTATGAGCCTTTTGTGGCTTATATTCCACAAAATCACCGTTTGCAAAACTCTAAGACTATCTATTCTGAGGATTTGGATATCAACGATATATTGATGCTTGAAGACGGGCATTGTTTTAAGGACAGTGTACTGAATATCTGTAACCAAGATGTGATAGACTCAAAAGAGCACTTCCAACTAAAAAGCGGTAGTTTTGAAACTTTGGTGCGCTTGGCTAACGAAGGCTTAGGAATGACTTTGTTACCATATTTACACTCTTTGGAACTGAAAGAGGAAGAAAAGAAACGCATTCACTATTTTGCTGAGCCTTACCCTGCGCGCGAAATCAGCTTGGTATATCACAAAAACGAACTAAAAATGCAAATCATCAAAGCTTTACACGACACTATTGCAGGGGTTATACGAGGGGCTATTGTTTTCCAAAATGTAAAAATTATCAGCCCAACAAGAGAAAGGCACAGAATTTGATAAAGCTAAGAGCTAAGAATTGAAAGTTAGCTAAATTATTAAAAAACAATTTTAGAATGAAAAATATTTCAGCAGTATTATTTTTATTATTTATTTCATTTGCGTCTTGTAGTTTTACAAGTAAGAAATTTGACAATCCAGATAAAGACAAGGATAGAGTGCTTTTGGACATTGTACAACACGTACTAGAAAATGCGCATTTTAGTCCGATAAAAATGGACGATGCTTTCTCTAAGAAAGTATTTGACAGTTATTTGAATAATATTGATGGGCAGAAGCGTTATTTTCTACAATCGGATATCAACGAGTTTAAAAAGTACGAAAACCGTTTGGACGACGATTTGAAAAACGGAGAAATTGCGTTCTTCAATCTTTCTTACGAACGCCTCAAACAACGTATGAAAGAAGCAGAAGCAATTACCAAAGCTATCTTTGCTAAACCTATCAACCTGAATACCAATGAAACGATTAATACCGACTATGAGAAGTTGCCTTTTGTAAAGAACAAAGCTGAGTTACAAAACCGCTGGAAACAAGTAATTATTTTCACTACGCTTTCTACTTATATCACTAAACAAAAGGAAGAAGCGAGCAAGAAAGAAAAGGACGCTAAATATCAGCCTAAAACCAATGAGGTGCTCAAAAAAGAATCGATAGAAGCTACCCAAAAGACATTGGCTGATATGTTCAGTATGTACAACGACATCACTCGTGAAGAGTGGTTCAGTATGTTTGTGAACGCTATTACTGAGACTTTCGACCCCCACTCCAACTATATGGCACCAGACATCAAAGAAGGTTTCGACCGAGATATGTCGGGTAAGTTTGAAGGTATAGGGGCACAATTACAAAAGAAGACTGATGGAATTGCTATTACCAATGTGATTTTGGGAGGGCCAGTATGGAAAGGTAAACTCCTTGAAGTAGGCGACCAAATCCTAAAAGTAGCACAAGGAGCCGGTGAGCCCGTAGATGTAGTAGGAATGCGTTTAGACGATGCGGTAAAACTTATTAAAGGACCTAAGGGTACTGAAGTACGCCTTACCGTAAAACGCGTAGATGGCACAATAGAAGTAGTGTCTATCATTCGGGATGTGGTAGAGATTGAAGAAACTTATGCCAAATCGGCAGTGATAACTGCTAATGGTAAACGCTATGGACTTATCAACTTACCTAAATTCTATATCGATTTTGAAGATGTAAACCAACGCAATGCTGCAACTGATGTGGCTCTTGAAATAGAAAAGCTCAAAAAAGAGAATATAGACGGGCTTATTGTAGATTTACGTACCAATGGAGGGGGCTCCTTAAAAACAGTAGTGGATATAGGAGGTTTATTTATTCCTAAGGGGCCTATTGTACAGGTAAAATCGTCACGCGGAAGTCGTGATGTACTCTCTGACAACGACCCTAAGACACAATGGGACGGTTCGCTGGTAATCCTTACCAATGAGCTTTCGGCATCAGCCTCAGAGATTTTGGCGGCGGCTATGCAAGACTACAAACGCGCTATCATCATAGGTGGTAAGCAAACCTTTGGTAAAGGTACTGTACAAAGTTTTGTAGACCTTAATAGTTTCTTGCGCCAAAACAATTATGGCGACCTTGGTGCTATAAAAATTACTATTCA
The DNA here is from genome assembly GCF_000277665.1 of Capnocytophaga sp. oral taxon 335 str. F0486. Classification (NCBI taxonomy): domain Bacteria; kingdom Pseudomonadati; phylum Bacteroidota; class Flavobacteriia; order Flavobacteriales; family Flavobacteriaceae; genus Capnocytophaga; species Capnocytophaga sp. oral taxon 335. The sequence continues at coordinate 65,666 of NZ_AKFR01000029.1, forward strand.
GAAGTTCTATCGTATCAACGGAGGGTCTACTCAGCTAAAAGGTGTAGAAAGCGATATCGTAGTGCCTGATAAATACAAATATATTGACATAGGCGAACGCGATATGCCCAACGCTATGCCTTGGGATAAAATAGAGCCTGCTAAGTACACTCCTTGGACTAACAATGCTAACTTTGATAAGGCAATAGAAAACAGCAAAAAACGCATCAGTGAAAATCAATACTTAAAGCTGATTGACGAAAACGCTCGATGGATAAAACAGCAACAGAAAGACAATGTTTTTCCTCTCAACTACGAGGCTTACAAAAAAGTAATTGAGAAAAACGAAGAGCAATCTAAAAAGTTCAAAGCAATTAACGATTACAAATCTAACTTGAAATTCAGTTCAGTAGCTTCTGATGAGGCTAAAATAAAAAACAGTGAAGACTTGAAATTACGTCGTGATCGTTGGCACGAAAGTCTTGAAAAAGATGTGTATATAGATGAAGCTGTGAAAGTATTGGAAGATTTGAACAAATAAGACAATAAGTAATACATTATAAAAACATTGGCAGAGCGAGGAGCTTTGCCAATGTTTTTATTTTGGGATATGGGAAATTTGTTATACCTTTGCACTACATTTTGTCTGTTACCTAAATAGAAATGCGTTTTAAGATACTTAGTATTATATATGGAAATAAGAATCACCACCACTACAAAAGAAAAAATAAACCATAGTAATAGACTATAAAAATATAATGAAACAACGACTGATATTTATCGATGTAATACGCGCTTATGCTATCTGTATGATGTTACAAGGGCATTTTATCACCGCTTTACTTGCTGAACCATACTGTGACGAAAGTAACCCTTACTATCATATTTGGCATTATTTCACAGGTATTACCGCACCTGTATTCCTTACCATTTCAGGCTTTATCTTTACCTATTTGCTTATTCGAGAAGGCGAACGCAGTGGTGTAGGACTCAAGAACCCACGTGTGAAGAAAGGAGCAAAACGCGGATTAATGCTTATAGCAGTGGCGTGTATTTTGCGGAAAAGCATCTATTTTGTAGATATTTTGCATTGTATAGGGTTAGCCCTCATCATAATGGTAGGACTCTACTTATTAGCGAGAAATCACGTGAGGCATTTCCTTCCTACAATGCTCATCGGCATTACTTTACTACTTTTCACTTTCAACGAGACCTATAACCAATATGAATACTCTTGGTTACCTCAAGTAGTAGCCAATTACTTCACTCCGAAATACGGTACTTTCTTTACTATTTTTCCGTGGTTAGGCTTTGTAACCTTAGGAGGCTTTATGGGATCGCTATTTTACTATTACAGAAACGCCAAACACTTATATACAGTATATACACTACTACTTATTGGTATCGGAGCCATTTTTCACTTCCAATATCACACATTTCACTTCTTATACAGCATTACAGGGTGGGGACACTTTGAAAGTTTAGCACGCAATGGCTTTCTTTTTTTGAGAATGGGTGACACTCTTTGGACATTTGCTGTATTTGTAATCTTACGAAATGTACTTACTGCCCAATTTTTACAACGTATAGGGCAAAACACCCTTTCTATTTACATCATTCATAGTATTGCGCTCTATCACTTTATTCCATATTTCAACTTAGACCATTATCTTCATAAAAGCTTAAATCCTATCGAAGCTGTGATAGGTGCTATTGCCTTTGTGATAGGTATTTTAATTCTTTCATTCTATTATCACAAAGTCAGCAAATATATAAAAGAAAAATATTTAAACAAGAAAACCATTGAGAAATAAAATGGTAGCCATAGAAATCTTTACCAGCAAAAAGAAAATCTATGGAGCTCCTATCAGTATTACAAGTTTCACAATGAAAATCAGTCATAAAGAACTTGTTTCGCTACTTTTAGAAAGTTTAGCTACTTATAAATAAAGATAAAAATCAGTATAAATATACATTTAAAAACTTTACGTAAAATTTCATCTTCATTCGTTTGTCTTTATCTTTATCAGAAGAAAAGTAATGAGAAAAATAATCACTGATTTATAAGTCTTTACTTTTTTATCTACAGAAAATACAATAAAAAAGTTTTAAAAAATTTGGAATATAATAGCAAATGCCCGTATATTTGCACTCGAAAAATTATTTATATCATTGTAATTGCGGGAGTAGCTCAGTTGGTAGAGCGTCAGCCTTCCAAGCTGAATGTCGCGAGTTCGAACCTCGTCTCCCGCTCTACAAAAAAAACCTGATAACATATTGTTATCAGGCTTTTTGTTTATCATTTCTATTTTTATAACATTGTATGCTTCCTGAGCTTCATTGCTAACTCCCAAATAGCAATTCCTGCACTTACCGAAATATTCAGAGAATGTTTAGTACCATACTGTGGGATTTCTATCACCTCATCAGAAGCTGAAACCACTTCTTGTTCCACTCCTTTTACCTCGTTGCCAAAGATAATAGCATATTTTTGCTTTCCGTTAGGCTGAAAATCATTCAGCATCGTGGAATTTTCAGCTTGCTCAATGCTAATAATATAAACACCTTGCTCTTTTAGCTTTTCTACTACCGAAAGTGTGTTTTCTACATATTCCCACGCCACACTATCAGTTGCACCCAAAGCTGTTTTGTGAATCTCTTTGTTTGGAGGAGTGGCGGTAATCCCACAGAGGTATATCTTTTCAATTAAAAAAGCATCGCAAGTGCGAAAAACAGAACCTATATTGTTCAAACTTCTCACATTATCCAAAATTACTATTAAAGGTGTCTTTTCTGCCTTCTTAAATTGCTCAATATCCAACCTATTGAGCTCACTATTTGCTAATTTTCGCATATTAGAGTCTGTTTACTTTATCTACTCCTTTAATGTTTTTAATATCTTGCATCAATTTCTTTAAAGTTGCATTATTGTTGATAGAAATAGAGACTTTCCCGCTGAATACATTGCCTTCGGTATCAATATTAATGTTAGTAAGTTTTACAAATTTGCTATCCAAAATCACTTTTGAGATATCGCTGATGAGTCCATCGCGGTCAATACCACTAATTTTAAGACTCACTTTGAAATCTCTTTCATCAGATTTTACCCATTTGGCTTGAATGATACGATAAGCGTAATTCGATTGCATCGAAATAGCATTCGGGCAAGTTTTTTTGTGTACCTTCACCCCTTCGTTGATAGTTACGAACCCAAAAATGGGATCACCAGGGATAGGATTGCAACATTTTGAAAAAGTATAGTCTAACGATTCTTCTTCTTTGCCAAACACAATGCTATCATAGTGAACGTTGGGCGAATAAACAGGTTCGTCGGTAGTTTTTTTTACTGCCTTATTTTTGAATAAGCCAAAGAAAGACGTGCGATGCGATACAAAGTCTTTCAGCATTTGGTTGTTGATTTCTCCCGTGCCTGCTTGATAGTAAATATCTAAGCTCGTTTTTGTTTTGAAGTAACTCACCATCTCATTCATCACTTCTTCGTTGAGAGTAATCTTCAATTGTTTTAATTTTCGTACTAAAATCTCTTTCCCTTCGGCGGCAACGGTTTTTGTCTCTTCTTTTAAAGCATTTTTTATCTTACTACGAGCTTTGGCTGTGGTGGCATAGTTAAGCCAGTTTTTAGTAGGTTTTACATTTTCGGCAGTGATGATTTCCACCGTTTCACCACTCTTTAACACATAGTTTAAGGGCACTAATTTATTGTTTACTTTAGCTCCCCGCGTTTTTAAGCCTACTCCTGTATGGATATAAAAAGCAAAATCTAAGGGTGTTGCGCCTTTTGGGAGGGATTTTATCTCGCCATTAGGGGTAAAGACGAAAATCTCTTTGGAATACAAGTTGAGTTTAAAGTCTTCTACAAAGTCCACCGCATTTGCCTCGCTGTTTTCAAAGACTTCTTGCAACCTATTAAGCCACATTTCGATGCCTTCTTCTTTTTGGTCGCCGTGTTTATACTTAAAATGGGCTGCATAACCTTTTTCGGCGATTTCGTGCATACGCTCGCTGCGTATTTGCACCTCTACCCATTTGCCTTTTGGACCCATTACGGTAATGTGTAAGGCTTCGTAACCTGTAGATTTGGGTGAGGAAATCCAATCGCGCAATCGGGTGGGATTGGGACGGAAGTGGTCGGTAACAATAGAGTATATTTTCCAAGCCAAAAACTTTTCTTCGGCTGGTTCACTTTTATAGATGATGCGAATCGCAAATTTATCGTAAACTTCTTCAAAACTCACGCCTTGCGATTCCATTTTTCTGTAAATAGAATAGATTGATTTGGGTCGCCCTTTGATGGAATAATCAATTTTTTGTTGCGTCAAAGAAGTTTCTACGATTTTGGTAAACGCCTCAATGTATTCCTGTTGTTCTTCTTTGGATTCCTCCATTTTGTTTAAGATACTATTGTAGCGCTCGGGGTCAGTATATTTAAGGGCGAGGTCTTCTAATTCTGTTTTGATGTTATACAAACCAATGCGGTGAGCAATAGGTGCATAAATATAGAGTGTTTCCGAAGCTATTTTGGCTTGTTTGTATTCTGCCATCGAATCCATCGTTTGCATATTGTGGAGTCTGTCAGCAATTTTGATGAGAATCACACGCACATCGTCGTTCATCGTGAGGAGGAGCTTTCGGAAGTTCTCGGCTTGTAAAGAGATGTCATTTTCACGGCTCATACTCGAAATTTTGGTAAGTCCTTCTACAATATGAGCTACAGTTTTACCAAAAAGCCGTTCCATATCTTCAATCGTATAGTCAGTATCTTCTACTACATCGTGTAACAAAGCCGACGCAATGGCTATGGCGTCTAATCCTATTTGTGAAGCAACAATTTTAGCTACGGCAATAGGGTGAAAAATGTAAGGTTCCCCACTTTTTCGGCGTTGGTTTTTGTGCGCATCAACAGCGGTGTCAAACGCCAAGCGAATAAGCTTTTTATCTTCATCGCTAAGGGTTTGATAGCTGATACGCAAGAGTTCTTTATACTCGCGGGCAATGGCTTTGTTTTCTTCTTCTAAGTCGGTGTTTGTTTCCATAAATAAGAATGAATGTAGAAAATTCTAACTTTAGCAAAATTTGGAACTTTGCTGAAGTTTTAGAGCTATTTTTTATTTAATAGTAGCCGATAATTTGCGGAGCTTAATAGCCGTAAGAATTTTTTTGGTATACAACGGGAAGTCGGCACCGAGAAGCCAACCAAAATATCCTGGTTCTTCGTCAAAAATATCTTCTACACGTTTGCCTTTGTGTTTCCCAAAGGTAAAGATTTCTTCGCCTTTGTCATTATAGCCAATAAAACCAGCAAAGTCGGCTATTTGTTTACGATAAGTAAACTCGCTGAGTTTTTTGATGTTGTTCTCCAAGCTGTCATAACGGTCGAGCTGGGCTTTGAGGATTTCATAAGTGGCATTGGTATCTGCCGAAGCCGTATGCGCATCAATAAGGTCTTTACCACAATAGAATTTATAGGCTGCCGAGAGGGTGCGCTGTTCCATTTTGTGAAAAATAGTTTGTACATCTACCGATACGCGGTTTCCCAAATCAAAATCTACTTCGGCACGCAACATTTCTTCGGCAAGCAAAGGAATATCAAAGCGGTCGGAATTGTAGCCAGCAAGGTCGGAATCTTTTATCATATTATGAATTTGCTTGGCAAGCTCTTTAAAAGTAGGCTCACCCGCAACGCGCTCATCGGTAATGCCGTGTACATCTGAGGCAGCTTTGGGGATAGGAATAGTAGGGTTTACCAACCACGTTTTGCTTTCCTTATTGCCATTGGGGTAGACTTTCAAGATAGATATTTCAACAATGCGGTCTTTGGTAATATCGATGCCCGTAGTTTCAAGGTCAAAAAAACAAATAGGTTTTGATAATTTTAGTTCCACGATTTTAGTGAATAGTTAAAAGTTAAAAACAAATAGTTTAGAATAAAAAAATTATGCTTCTTCTATTTCGGCAGAAAGTCCTGCATCAAGAAGTGCGGTGCAGAGCGGTTTTAGAAAATCATAACTTCCTGATTTTACATCGCATTTCCCTTTGAAATGCACAATAATAGCGCATTGCTCGGCTTGCTCAAAGGTGTGATGGCATACCTCTACTAAAGTATCGATAACGTGGTCGAAAGTATTGACATCATCATTGTATAAAATGAGATGACATTCATCTTCCAAAAGTTCCATTACATCACCTTCGGCAAAAGTTTCTTCTTGATAATTATTTCGTAACATAATTTGTTTTTATGATGATACAAAAGTACAGCAAATAAATGAATTGTGCAAATGCTTAACCAATATAATAAAATTTTAGTAAAGGTTATAAACTCAAAAACGCCAAAAGAAAGTGTTTACTTTTAGCATTTTATCTTTTTCTCGTCATAGCATTACTATCAGATATGATACATTTATTATTATTTGAATCCATATACTTTTAATTATAAATCGTTCTATTATCTTATATAATCAAAAATATTGCTCCTGTAAGCTATTTTTTAGCATAAAAAAGCTTTTTTTATACTACTCTATCAATTACATTGGTATTGGAGAGTATAACTAAAAGGTCGTCTTTGTTAAGTTTGACATTCGGGTCGGGGGTTACGTTCATTTTGCCATCGGAATGCTTTACTGCCAAAATATTTATCTCATACTTATGTCTCAAATTGAGTTCCATCAACGATTTTCCTATATAACTCTTGGGTACTTTTACTTCATAGATAAAATAATCTTCAGCAAACTTAAAATATTCTATAATAGTGGGTCGCAAAACGGAATAGGCTACTTTTTCGCCCATTAATTCCTCTGGAAATACTACTTGTGTAGCGCCTATTTTGTATAAAACCTTTTCTTGTGTGTGGTTTACGGCTTTGCAAATGATATTTTTCAACCCCAATTCCTTTAATTGCAGGGTAATGAGAATACTCGCCTGAATATTATCGCCTACGCTCACAAAAGCAGTGTCGAAATCGTCTTTCACTACGTTTTTGAGAGCAATTTCATCGGTAGCGTCCAAAATCACAGCTTCATCGATGATATTTTCACTGAGAGCTTGCTTGATAACACTCTCACGAGAATCTATTGCTAGCACAGTAGCTTTGTTTTTATAGAGTGTTTTGGCTACCGATTTGCCAAACTCTCCTAATCCTATGACTAAAAAATTCTTCATAATCTATCCTATTAAAATATTTTCTTTTGGGTATTTGTAATTTCCTTCAGCACGTGGTCTCGATAAGGCGAGTGCAATGGTAAGCGGTCCTACCCTGCCTAAAAACATTGTAAATATCAAAATAAATTTTGAACTATTGCCTAATTGTGAGGTAATTCCGGTAGAAAGTCCGCAAGTGCTGAATGCCGAAATGAGTTCGAAAGCTATTTTTGTAAATTCTAAATCGGGTTCTAAGGCTGTGAGTATTACAATCATTGTAAGCACATACATCATCGCAATAAACACGAGTGCTGAGGCTTTATTAAAGAGTTTCCAAGAGATGCGTCTCTTAGAAAATTCGATGTAGTTCTTATTGAGTAATGCTGTTTTAATACCGAGAAATAAAATGCCAATAGTAGTAGTTTTCACGCCAGAACCTGTGGAGTTTGGCGATGCCCCTATAAACATAAACGTTACGCAAAAAAGAATGGTGGCACTGCTTAAATGCTCCAACGGAATCGTATCGAAACCTGCTGTACGCAAACTTACAGAGTGAAAAAAGCTAATAAGCATCTGACCAAAGAAAGTTTTCCCATAAAGTGTGTAATAATTTTTATATTCTAAGGTAAAAAATAAGAGCGTACCTGTAACGAGCAATATTATTGTCATCAAAATTGAAAATTGTGAGTTAATATCGAGTCTTCGTCTCTTTTTTCGCAGGTATTCATAGGCTTGAATAATGGTTGTAAAGCCTAAACCACCAAAAATAACCAAAAAAGCGATGATAATATTCACAAAAGCATTGTAGGTATAACCTTCGAAACTATGAGGAAACAAAGAAACGCCCGCATTACAAAAAGCTGATACCGAGTGAAACACTGAAAAAAATAACGCTTTTCCGAAAGGAAAATCTTGGATGAAAGAAACAAACAAACACAGCGCTCCCGTAGCTTCAAAAAGCAGAGTAATGTACACCACACGCTTTGTTACGGCATAAATATCGTAACTTTTGTTGTGATTAAGTCCTTCGGCTACTATTTTTTTAGTATAAAAACCGATACGTTTAGCAATAAGCAACACCAAAACAGAGGAAATAGTAAGCACTCCCAATCCACCAAACTGAATAAGCACCAATAAAATAAGTTTTCCGTAAATAGTAAAGGTCGCTCCTATATCTATCACCGAAAGACCCGTAACGGTAACCGCCGAAGTAGCTGTAAAAAGCGCTTCGAGGAAAGAAATATCTTTCTGAGGCGTATGTGCAAAAGGCATCATCAAAAGCAAAGCACCTACGACTATTAAGCCGATAAACGAAAGCATTATGAGGTTATATGGTGATATTTTTTTTAACATTGGATTCAATTTTTATTGTTTATCCATCTGAATGGTACGAATAGGGAAAGGTATATTTATATTATGTGCATCAAAACACTTCTTGATAGCCATTATAGCTTCTGATTTATACAAAAAAGACTCAGAAAGTTTCTTGGAAGGAATAGTAAAATACACAATAAAATTGATAGAACTATCAGCGAACTCAGTATAATAAAAAGAAATGGTAGTGTCAAGCTCTTTTTGTTTCATCATCTGCCGAATGGTAGTTTCAGTAAGCATTTTCACCTGCTCCAAATCCGATTCATAACCTACACCACAAGTAACTAATACATTGGCAGTATCACTTTCAGAATAATTTTTCATAGGATTATCGACTATAAGCTTATTGGGTATCGACACATAGTTTCCGTCAGCCATTTTAAGCTTGATAGTACGCAAATTTATATCTTCAATAGTACCTGTATAGCCCATAGTTTCAATTTGATGTCCTATGCGAATGCTCTTACTAAAAGATAAGGTAATGCCTGAAAAAGTATTGCTAAGCGTGCCTTGTAAAGCCAAACCGATAGCTAAACCTGCTACTCCTGCCCCTGCCAAAATGGTTTTGAACATATTTTCGAGGTCTAAAATATTTAGCGAAAACATAAAGAAGGTAATAACTACCAACACAGAAATAATATTGCCAAGCATTATGCGTGAAGAAGGTTTTACACCACGCTTTTCTAAGATACGAATGGCTATTTTTTTGATAAGTCTAGAAAGATAAAAACCTAAAATAAAAACTAATAAGGCTATAACGATATTAGGTGTTTTATCGATAAAGAGTTGAATCCATAGATGTATTTTTTTAGTGAATACTTCTATAATATTAATGTAATCATTTACTATTCCGTTTTCCATTGAGTCTAATGAATTTGTTTTACCAAATGGCAAAAGTACAAAATATATTGCTGATACGCACTTTTTTGCTATTTATTACATAAATGAGGCTGTCTAATCTTTTCAGACAGCCTCATTTTGGAAGTTTTATTCGTTTATTAACGTGAATAATTAGGAGCTTCTTTGGTGATGGTAATATTATGGGGGTGGCTTTCGGTAATTCCGCTTGTAGTAATGCGCACAAAGCGACTCACAGCTTGCAACGTTTCGATATCCTTGGCACCACAGTATCCCATACCTGCGCGCAAGCCTCCGATGAATTGATGCATACTTTCTTGTAGTTCGCCTTTGTATGCCACGCGCCCTACAATGCCTTCAGGCACAAGTTTTTTGATGTCGTCTTCTACATCTTGGAAATAGCGGTCTTTACTACCTTGGTTCATCGCTTCTACCGAGCCCATACCGCGATAAGATTTGTATTTTCTGCCTTCAAAAATGATAGTTTCCCCCGGTGATTCCTTAGTGCCAGCAAGCAGAGAGCCAAGCATCACACTATTGGCACCTGCGGCGATGGCTTTTACGATATCGCCGGTGTAGCGAATGCCCCCGTCGGCAATCACAGGGATTCCTTTGCCTTTAAGAGCGTTTGCAACGTTCATCACCGCTGATAATTGAGGATAACCCACGCCTGCTACCACTCTGGTAGTACATATAGAGCCTGGACCTATGCCTACTTTCACTGCATCGGCGCCATTTTCGGCTAAATAAAGGGCAGCCTCGGCAGTGGCAATGTTTCCTACCACTACTTCTAAGTCGGTAAACTTGCTTTTTACGGCTTTAAGAGCGTTCACTACGCCTTTTGTATGTCCGTGAGCTGTATCGATAACTACGGCATCAACTCCTGCTTGTACGAGGGCTTCAGCGCGGTCTACCACATCGGCAGTAACGCCTAAGGCTGCTGCTACGCGCAAGCGTCCTAAGCTATCTTTGTTAGAAATAGATTTTTCTTGCAAGTTGGCAATGTCTCGGAAAGTAATAAGACCTACTAATTTATAGTTTTTATCTACTACGGGGAGTTTTTCTACCTTACTGCGTTGTAAAATACCCTCAGCTTCCTTCATAGAAGTGCCTTCGTTGGCAATCACGAGGTTTTTAGAGGTCATTACTTCGGTTATCGGGCGATTATTATCGTGTTCAAAGCGCAAATCGCGGTTAGTTACAATGCCTTTTAAGATTCCGTTAGCATCAACAATGGGGATACCGCCAATATTGTTTTCTTTCATACAGCGTTTTGCATCACTCACCTTGCTGTTTAAGGGAAGCGTAACAGGGTCGATAATCATACCGCTTTCGGCACGTTTTACTTTGCGTATTTGTTTGGCTTGCTCCTCAATAGTCATATTTTTATGGAGCACCCCTATGCCTCCTTCACGTGCCATAGCTATAGCCATAGCAACTTCGGTTACAGTGTCCATAGCCGCTGAGATAATGGGTACATTCAGAGTGATGTTACGGGTAAAACGTGAGGTTATCGACACTTCGCGAGGTAATACCTCAGAATAATTGGGGATAAGAAGGACATCATCATAGGTAAATCCTTCATTAATAATTTTATCTTGGAAATTCATTTTAAAAAAGAGAATTTAGTTGCGTGCAAATGTACTTCTTTTTTTATATACGAAGCAAATTTTTCGAGTATTTTAAATCAAACAAATAGAGACGATACTCTTTATATCGTCTCTATTAAGGTTACAAATTCTTTTGCTTTACTTGATAAACTCTTTGATAGGCACTTTTTGGAAGTATAAATCTCCATCACCTTCGTAAAGAATACCTATATATTTATTGTCTATTACCGTAAGACAAGAATAGCCCATAGCTACTTGCTCATACAACAATACTGAAGGAAGTTTATCCCAAGTATTACCTTCATCATCACTAACTTTGATAGTCATATTTACTCTGTTCTTTGCATCATTAGGATTAGAGAAGAATAAATACAGTTTTCCCTTTTTGTCCTTATATGAGATAATACTTGCCATACAATTGGGCTCGGTGAGGGCAGTGCGAGAGGTGTTGTGCTCTATCCACGTTTTGCCCATATCAGTAGTAACGGCTACGGAACGACCGTGATAGTTATCAGAGAGTTTATAGTTGGCGCGATTGCGGTCGTCGCGCATATTGAGCATTAGTGTACCGTGGGAGAGTTCTACCACTTGCGACTCGGTAGTGTGTGTTTTAGCTCCTGTACCTACGTGCCACGTCTTGCCGTGGTCTTTGCTGTAAATAATAGTAGAATGAGGCACTTGGTCTTTATCCTTAAACTGACCTGCAAATACCAAGGTACCATTACTCATTGAGATACCTCTGCCAGGTCCTTGGAAAAAGAGCCTCCATTCAGGATTTTTGATTTGAGAGGTGATATTAATAGGTTCACTCCACGTTTTGCCATCGTCTTCACTTTTTACTAGTACTATTTGTCCTGTTTCCTCAGGAGTCATTCCACTTTTAGAGCCCCACCAACTCATTGTTTGAGGATCTAAGCCGTGCTGCCACAAGCCCATCACCCAGATAGTATTGGTTTGCTCATCTACCAAAACTGCGGGATCTCCTACTCCATTAAGACGGTTAGGTTTTCCTCCCCATTCGCCCATATCAATCACTTTTTTCATTGGCTCCCACGTTTGTCCGCCATCAGTACTGCGGCTCATTCCTACATCGATATCTTCTTGCAAATCCTTGCAGTTGTTGTAACGATTGTCGTAAACGGCTATCAGCGTACCTTTATTAGTGGTTACAAGCCCTGGTATACGGTAACACTCTATGCCGTCTTGTTTACGCTGACGAAGGGCAATAGCTAAACGTTGTCCTTCTTTTTTAGCATTGTTGAACGTAAATTTAGCCTCGTTAGTGGTGAGTTTTACCTTTGATAAGTAGAGTTTTTGCAAGAGGTCTGGTTTTTGAATAGTACGGGCAGAAACCCAAACAAAAAGGCTATCATTAGTAGCTTTGAAATTCCCTTGTAGTTTGGTATTACAACTGAGATTCGAAGTTTTAGCAAAAAGTGTTGCTTGTTCTCTTTTAGCGTTAGCACCTACATAAACAGAGAGTTCTGAAAGGTTAAGTTTTTTACTTTTGAACTGCAAAGAGAGTTCTTTTACCTCTGTTCCTTGCTTTACAGGCAGTACAAATGAGGTAACAGGATTATCTTTATCAGTAGCCAAAGGCATTTGGGCTTGAGTAAAAGTCATTCCTTTTTGGGCATAGCCAAAGCTAAGGAAGCATAATGCAAGAATGGTAAATAGTTGTTTCATTTGTTAATTTATTGATTTAGAGATTGATTATTAATATTATAGACTTTGTCAAAGTCTTTAACTTTGACAAAGTTGTGATGTAAACTCATACAATATTATGCCTTTTTCACGTATTGAGTGAGGATAACGATTTGTTGTCCATCAACTTTGCCTTCTATATATTCAGCGTTTTCGGTGTCGAGAGTGATTTTGCGCACAACAGTACCTTGTTTAGCTGTCATACTAGTACCTTTTACTTTCAGGTCTTTGATAAGCACAACGTTATCACCATTAGCAAGTACTGCCCCATTGCTATCTTTGTGAATTACCTTTTCGCTCTCTTCCAAATGGTGGTCGGAGGCTTGGGCAAAAGCCAATTCTTCCTCATCTAAATACATCATATTTAGAAGGTCGAGCGACCAGCCTTCGTTTTTGAGTCGGTTGAGGAGACGCCACGCCATTATCTTTACAGGGCGGTATTCGCTCCACATACTATCGTTGAGGCAACGCCAATGGTTGCTATCCATCGTTTCGGGATTTTGTATTTGACTAAGGCAAGTACCACATACCAAAAGGCTATCATCTGTACTTTCGTTTCTAGCGGGAGGCACTGTATATACACTTAGGTTTTCAGTAGCTCCACAGAGCTCACAACAATTACCACTACGAGATTTTAGTTCTTGTAACATCTTAATTTAATTTGTCGATTTTCAATTAATCAATGTGCAAATATAAAAGTTTTTCTCTGAACTACAAAAAAAGAGGCACGAGCTACAAGCTCGTGCCGGCGTGTGATGATTTTTATTATAAAAACTCTACTTTTAAATAATTGATTTTACCTTCTGAATTTAGTTTTGCTGTATCTTTACCTTTAAAGGCAAAGAAAGTACCATCTTTTCGTTTCCCTGAGACAGCCCAATGAGTTTCAAGAGTATTTTCAGTAACTTTAATGGTTTCCCAAAGGTGTTTTGTAGTTTTATTCCTTTCAAAGAATTGTTTAAAAAAAGAGATCACTGCAGTTTTCCCTTTCATTTGTGAACCATCGGCACTTAACATTGTAATATCTTCAGAAAACAAAGCTATTAACTTATCAAAGTCTGCTACACTATTTCCTGCATAATCTGACAAATAGAAATACTCATCGAGAACTGTCCAATTCTTAACTTCAAAAGGCAATTTATCAAATATTTTTTCCTCAGTACCGAGCCACATTACGGAGTTTGCCATATCTACAAATTTGAGTTCATCGGCACGGAGGTCGGCTAAGGCTTTTTGCCCCTCAGGAGTGTTGCGGGCTCTGAGAAAATCGTCTTTACTTTCATACCACAATTCACCCATAGCATCAAAGGTAAAAGGGAGGGTTTCTCGCTGTGTAGACGATTTTTCATCAGTAGGTTGAAAAGGAAATGTTTTAGCATAATCCTTTATCAACAGGGCTTCCTTATAGTTTATTACTTTTTGAGAATGTGCTTCCCATAGTTTTATAAATTCTTCTGTGCTAAGATGCTGTTTCTTGCGCACAAACATTATAATCTTAAACATATCAATATAAGTTATCAGAATAATTAAAAGATTGTAAGGAATTTTACAAAACGTTTCTACAAAATATATTGTAAAAATACCTGACTATCATTATATTCAACTTTGCCAAAGGTCGTAGCACGACAAGCTATTAAGACCTTTGGCAAAGTGTATGCTGTGTTTGATTTGCTAATTGACAAATTTACTAATTAGCTCATTTCCCAATTTCTCTTTACAAAGTCGGCAAGTTCTTTACCTTTAAGGAGACCTTGTGAGAGTCGTGCTAAATCGAAGGCTTGCTTGATGAGAGCTTCTTTGGCGGTTTCACCTTCAGCTTTCATAATAGCATCGACTAAAGGAGAATTGCTATTTACCACTACGTGATACACTTCGGGGAAACCTCCCATTGCGAACATACCACCTCCTCCGGTAGCACTCATTTCCTTCATACGGCGCATAAACTCGGGTTGATTGATAACGAATGGCGTATCATCGCTGTCTAAGTCTTCTAACTGCACCATATAGCCTTCTTTAGGAATTACCTTCTCGATTTCAGCTTTCAGCGTGTTTTTCTCTTCGTCGGAAAGTTTGGCAATAATAGGTTCTTCTTTTTGTATCAGCTTAGCTACAGGAGCAGCATCTACACGGGTGAAAGTAAGTTTCTCATTATCACCCTCTAACTTCTGTATCAAGTGCGATACGATAGGGCTATCCAACAACAACACTTCGTAGCCTTTTTCTTTGGCTTGCTCAATAGCTGTGTATTGTTGTTCTTTATTTTGAGCATATAACACTACCAGAGTACCATTTTTGTCGGTTTGTTCAGCTTTTATTGCTTCTTTTAGTTCTGCCAAAGTGTAATACTTGCCATCGGTAGTGGGGTACAACATAAAATCGGCTGCTTTTTCGTAGAATTTATCATCGGTAAGCATTCCATATTCGAGCACTATCTTAATGTCGTTCCACTTGTTTTGGAAGTCGTCGCGATTATTAGTAAAGAGTGATTTTAGCTTATCAGCTACCTTACGAGTGATGTAATTAGCAATCTTCTTTACATTACCATCGGATTGGAGGTAAGAACGCGATACGTTTAGCGGAATATCTGGCGAATCTATCACCCCTTTGAGCATCGTTAAGAACTCGGGCACTATACCTTCGACGTTATCGGTAACAAATACTTGGTTTTGATACAACTGTATGCGGTCTTTCTGCAACTGCATATCGTTAGTGAGCTTAGGAAAATAGAGGATACCGGTAAGGTGGAACGGATAATCTACGTTCAGATGAATGTGGAAAAGAGGTTCATCGAACTGCATTGGGTAGAGTTCGTGATAGAACGCCTTGTAATCCTCATCTTTCAAATCGGCTGGCTGTTTCGTCCAAGCAGGATTAGGATTATTTACAATATTATCAACCGTTACATATTCCGTTTTATAGTCGTCAGGGGCATTTTCAGGGCGAGGTAACGGCTCTTGTTTTGTACCAAATTTAATTGGGATAGGCATAAAGCGGTTGTACTTGCGCAATAGTTCTTCGATACGGAAGTCTTCCAGAAACTCAGTAGAGTCATCGGCGATGTGCAAGATAATTTCAGTACCGCGTTCGGTGCGTAGGTCGGTTTCCTCTAAGGTAAATTCAGGACTACCGTCGCATACCCAACGCACGGCTGGAGCATCGGTATAGGATTTGGTGATGATTTCCACTTGTTTGGCTACCATAAAAGCAGAGTAGAAGCCTAACCCAAAATGACCTATCACTCCGGCGTCTTTGGCAGTATCTTTATATTTTTCCAAAAACTCCTCAGCTCCTGAAAAGGCAATTTGGTTGATGTACTTTTCGACCTCTTCAGCGGTCATACCGATACCTTGATCGATTATATGGAGGGTTTTATTGTCCTTATCGACCTTCACTTCGATGATAGGGTTCCCATATTCCACTTTTGCCTCGCCTATAGTAGTGAGGTGTTTCAGTTTAAGGGTAGCATCGGTAGCGTTGGAGATGAGTTCGCGTAAGAATATCTCGTGATCGCTGTACAAGAATTTTTTAATGAGTGGAAAGATGTTTTCCACAGAGACGTTTATATTTCCTTTCATTTTTATTTAGTTAAGAAGTAAGAGATAAGAGGTAAGACTCGTTTCTCTTAATTTGTTATTTACTAGGGGGAATATAGCGAAAAGAGTACCAAAGTAGGAGGAGGTGACAAAATGGCAGATAAGAGGTCGTACGGTATTTTAATTAGCAAATTAGAAAATTAGAAAATTAAAGAGAGTTTATAGAAAAGACGGTGCGAGACGAACAAAAGACGAACAAAAGACGGTGCGAGCCGCACGGGCAGATAGAAAAAGGACGAACAAAAGACGAACAAAAGACGAACAAAAGACGAACAAAAGACGAACAAAAGACGAACAAAAGACGAACAAAAGACGAACAAAAGACGAACAATGAATGGTGATAAAATAAAGATAAGGTGAAGATATAATATATCAAGTTTTAACTTTACCAAAGTTTGAAATTTTCGGAAAGTGAGGACAAATATCTTGCAAAGTGTTGTTCAATAAAGGTTTTTTCCTATCGATGTTGATAAAAAGAGGGCACTTAGTTTTTTTATTCCTGTAAAAATACTGTACCTTTGTCCGCTGAATACAAAACCTTACAGCAATTACATTATTGAGTTATGTTTTTATTTTTTGACTTTAGCTTTCACCCTACCATAGAACTAGCTTTGCCTAATGCTTATTTAGCCGAAAAACAAAACGGATACGCCTCGTTTTACAAGAAAGCTACCACAGAAGTATTACATAGTTTGACTAACTTTGAACTATCAGAAAGTGAAAAAAGGGCTTTAAGTATCGTAAATAGTCTACAACCTAATATTCTACATCAAAAATACATCAAAAAAGGGGAAAGTTTTGAGGAAATATACAAAAATGCCCAAATAAAAAAGCATATTCAACAACAAATAGAAGAAAAAACGGCTGAATTACTTTCTATTATTGCAGAAA
The DNA here is from genome assembly GCF_000277665.1 of Capnocytophaga sp. oral taxon 335 str. F0486. Classification (NCBI taxonomy): domain Bacteria; kingdom Pseudomonadati; phylum Bacteroidota; class Flavobacteriia; order Flavobacteriales; family Flavobacteriaceae; genus Capnocytophaga; species Capnocytophaga sp. oral taxon 335. The sequence goes on from NZ_AKFR01000029.1 coordinate 82,830, forward strand.
ATAGTTTGTTTATCACTACTAACCACAATCACAAAGACGATATCAGTAAGAAAATACTCCCCATAAGCACAAATATAATTGAACCTCTATTGGAATTTACAAAAATTGAAGGAGGTATTAGTTATCGGTTGTTGTTACAGAAAGACGATGAAAAATTATTGCCTTGTGAAAGCCATATCGAACTGCTGAACAACTCATACGCTTGGATTGTACTCAAAGGGCAAGTAGTGCGAGTAGCACATATTAAAGCTTCGCACCTTAAACCTTTTTTGAATAAAGAAAGTAGCTTTATTCCCGAAAAAACTTTCCCCGAATACTTCGAGAAATTCCTTAAAAAAGTACTTAGAAATGCACAGGTAGAAGCAAAAGGCTTTAAAATTATTACTCAGAATGAATTAAAAGGTAGTGAATTGGATATTTTATACGATTTCTTTGCCAATCATTACAAAATATACATACACTTTGATTACAATGGTTATACTTTTGACAGTAATCAGGCGAAAAACAATCAGTCGAACTTAGAAATAAGCTCCAATAACGATATAAAAATATATAATTACCAACGAAATAAAGAAGAAGAAACAAGAAAGTATCGCCTTTTGGAACAGTTGGGTTTTGTGAACGACGGAGGTACTTTTTCAGTTGAAAGTAAAGACCCTTTTGCTTCGTATTTTCATCTGTTGCACTGCAAAAAAGATTTGGAAGAAGCAGGTTTTGGCTTTCATACTTTTAGTATAGAAGGTGGAAAAGAAATCAGTGAACATCTGCCTGAGCTCATTTTTACAGAAACAAGTACTGAAAACGATTGGTTTGACCTCAATATAAGAGTAAAACAAGGAGAAAATAGCTTTCATTTTAAAGATTTAATTAAGAATTTAAAAGGAAATAACCCTATTTACTTACTTCCTGATGGGAAAGCCTTCATTATTCCTCAAGAATGGTTTAGTAAGTTTGGTAGTATTGCCAAATATGCACAAATTAGGCAGGAAAAACTGCAAATTAGCAAGAGTAACTATGCACTTTTGGAAGCTGTACCCGAGATAAAACCTCAGAACTTAGTAGAAAAAGTGAATTATACCCCCTCGCCTAACCTACGAGCTACCTTACGTCCGTATCAAATAGAGGGTGTGGAGTGGCTTTTACAACACTATTACAATGGTGTTGGGGCGTGCCTTGCTGATGATATGGGACTTGGGAAAACACTACAAACCATTGCCTTATTGGTGGCTATACACGATGCTTTACCCAAAAAAGCGATTGAAACTGCCGACCTTTTTTCAGGGATAGAAAAGAGTAAAGAGGCTCTAAAAGTATTGGTTATTCTGCCTTCATCGCTTATTTTTAATTGGTATGACGAGACTAAAAGGTTTGCCCCACATTTTAAATGCACACAATACGTGGGGACTGACCGAAAAGTAAAAGCCAAACGCTTAGGCAATTACGATGTGGTTTTTACCAGTTATCCGATAGTAGAACGCGATGTGGAACTCTTCCAAAAGTACGAATTTAGGTATATCATTTTAGATGAAAGCCAGCGTATTAAAAACAAGAACTCAAAGACATTCAAAGCAATACATACCTTAAAAGCGACTCATCGCATTGCGCTGAGTGGGACACCTATTGAGAACTCACTCAGTGACTTATGGTCGCAGATGCAATTTATCAATCCGAATATACTGAAAAGTTATGCTTCGTTTTACAAGAACTATGAAGTAGAAATCAGCAAAAAGAAAAACGCGCAAGCCTTAGAGGAGTTAAAGACTATTATCAGTCCGTTTTTACTAAGGCGGACAAAGGAGCAAGTGCTTGACGATTTGCCAGAAATGGAAGAGCAAATTATCTACTGTCCTATGAGTGAAGCCCAACACAAATGGTATGAAACAGAAAAATCGAAAGTGCGTAACCAGCTTTTACAAATTAATGAGCCAATCACTGAATTTAATACCCTAAATATGCTAATGAGGCTTAGAAAAATAAGCTTACACCCTAAATTAGTGGACAAAGAGAGTAAAATTGCATCAGGCAAGTACGAAGAAGTGATAAATTATATGGAGGAATTGCTACAATCATCTCGAAAAGCACTTATTTTTAGCAGTTTTGTGAGTCATTTAGCACTTTATGAAGAATGGTGTAACAAAAAAGGGATAAAATATGCTAAACTAACAGGCGAAACACCTTCGTTTGAGCGCAAGAACCAAGTAGAGATGTTTCAGAACAATCCTAGTATATCGTTCTTTTTCATTTCGCTTAAAGCAGGTGAGGTAGGATTAAATCTCACGCAAGCCTCTTATGTTTTGTTATTAGACCCGTGGTGGAATCCGTTTTCTGAAAAGCAAGCTATTGGGAGGGCTCACCGTATAGGGCAACAAAATAAAGTGAACGTAATACGCTTTGTGAGCAAGGATACCATTGAGGAAAAAATCATCAAATTACAGAAAAGTAAAAGAGAACTTTCCGAAAACATTATTGATGAAAATCACATCATTAAGGAAGTAATGGAACAAATTGATAGCTTATTGGAATAATTTTTGTGCAATATTTTATTGTTAATTATCAATTATTTTTTACCTTTGCATTATTATGAAGATTAGATTATTTAAATTACCAAAGAACAAGCGCTTTAACTATACTCCTCGTTACTACGAAGGGAAGGAAGAAGGCAACCCTTTTGAGATGGGCTCACGCATTCGCAAAGACCGCGAAACCGTAACGAACCACTTCACGGAAGAATGGCGTTCTATCCGCAGTGAGAGTCGCAACCGAAAAAACGCAGGGGTAAACAAAACTTTTTGGATAGTGTTATTAGTATTGATATTGATAACTCTTTACTTCCTTGACTTTGATTTATCAATATTCAGAAGACATTAACAAAGTTACAAGAAAATATGAAAAAAACTATTGCAATTTGTGTACTCATAGCGGTGGCGATAGGATTAGGCTCTTTTTATTGGGTGAAACAGCAACGAGAATACAAAGAAGCAGAGTACAACTACCAAGTAATAAAAAAAGGGCTTTTAATACTCTCAGAGGAATATAATAAAGGCGCTGAGAAAGTGCAATACCTCAAAGAGTATGAAGAAACTAAAAACAAAATCGTTAAAGAACATTAACAACATATTGTTACTATGAAAATAAAGAAAATATTAATGCTATCTGCTTTTTGGGTGACCATAGCTGTTAACGGACAGACAGCCTTTGAAAAGTTAGAAACCAATAAAGATATTAGCACTGTGGTAGTATCACAGAAGATGTTTCAGATGCTATCAAAAATTGACAGTAAAGATGCGGAAGCTAAAGAGTTTATGGAAGTTGCTAATAAGCTCAAAGGAATGAAGATTTTTACGACTGAAAGTAAAACGGCTGCTGGGCTAATGAAAACAGAAGCACAACAGTACCTTAAAACAGCAGGGCTATCAGAATTAATGCAAGTAAAAGACAAAGCTCAAAATGTAAAATTCTACACCAAAGAAGGGAAAGATGCTACCCACGTATCGGAACTGCTAATGCTTGTAGAACCGACCGAGACTTCAAAACAAACTATTGTATTATCGCTCACAGGCGATATAGACCTTAATAAAATAAGCGTATTAACCAAAAATATGAACCTCCCACAAGAGGTTAAAGAAATAAAGTAGCAGGAAAATGGCAAGATATGAATTAATTTTCCCTTCATTAGGAGAAAGTGTAACAGAGGCTGTTGTTACCAACTGGCTGAAAAAAGTAGGCGATCCTGTAGAAGCTGAAGAAAGTATTGTGGAAGTATCTACAGATAAAGTAGATACTGAAGTACCTACTGATGTGTCGGGTATATTGGCTGAAATCAAGTTTCAAGTGAATGATGTTGTGAAAGTAGGTGAAGTAATAGCTGTTATTGAGACACAAGAAGAGATTAGCACTTCTGGAGAGGCGCTTGATGTTGTACAACAATCGGTTGCAAGTTTAGAAAAGAACATTGCTAACATACAACAAAGTACCTCAGCTCAGCCACAAATAGACTTCAGCAAAACAGAGCGTTTCTATTCACCTTTGGTAAAGAATATCGCTAAGAAAGAAGGTATCAGTTTAAGTGAGTTAGACAGCATCAAAGGAACGGGGTTAAACGACCGCGTAACCAAGAGTGATATTCTTGACTATCTATCGCATAGGACACAAGGAAAAGCAAAGCCTTCAGCTACTTTTGATACTACTCCTGCCGATAAGAGAGTTTATACCAAACACGGTGAAGAACGAATTGAGATGAGCCGTATGGGTAAACTCATTGCAGAGCATATGCTAAAAAGCAAACTTACTTCAGCACACGTACAAAGTTTTATTGAGGTAGATGTAACCCGCATATGGAAATGGCGCAATAAAGTGAAAAAAGCATTTGAAGAGCGCGAAGGTGAGAAATTCACTTTTACACCTATCTTTATGGAAGTGGTTGCCAAAGCACTTGTTGATTTTCCTATGATGAATGTCTCAGTAGAAGGAGATAACATTATCAAGAAGAAAAATATTAATATAGGTATGGCTACTGCGCTATCTGACGGCAACCTAATTGTTCCCGTTATAAAAAACGCTGATGAGCTCAGTTTAAGAGGTATGGCAAAAGTAGTAAATGACCTTGCTAATAGAGCTCGTGCTAATGCACTCAAGCCTGATGAAGTGAAAGATGGCACATATACAGTAACCAATATAGGTTCATTTGGCACTTTGTTTGGCACTCCTATTATTAATCAGCCACAAGTAGGTATCTTAGCAATAGGAGCTATCCAAAAAGTTCCTGCTGTAATTGAAACTCCAGAAGGAGACACAATAGGCATTCGTTATAAACTAATGCTTTCTCACAGTTATGACCATCGTGTTGTAAATGGAGCCTTAGGAGGAATGTTTGTACAGCGTGTAGCTAAATATCTTGAAGAGTGGGATATGAATAGAGTACTATAAAATAATTTCAATAATGTGATTGTATAGAAAAACGGGAAGTTTTAATTAAACTTCCCGTTTTTATTAGAATATGGTTTTTCTCATAGATGAGTCCTATAAAACTAATCTACATTGTCGTGTAAATAAGAATTGTTTTTTCTTATTTGCATCTCTCCTGCGCTATCTTTCCCCATAGAGGTACGTGATTGATTATTACTTCCAAACTTGTAGTTATAATCTTGCAAACGATTGGAACGAGAGCGTTTCATTACATCAGAGATTCTACTATCAATAGGGTTCAAAGAAGACTCTATATCCTCTTCTTCTGCAAACATATCTAATTGACCTGAAGAAGGAGAAGTTTTGGACTTAGAATCCTCTTCTTTCTTATAAAGAATAAACTCGTTTGAGTTTTTATCTTCTGTAAAAGAGGTTGGCTTTGCTTCTATAAAAGTTCTTTCAAGCTCTGTATAGTCTTCTAAAGTATAACGAATTTCTCCCTCTTGATTTACAACAGGAGGATTCTTCCGGCGTTCTACTTGAGGAGCTTCTTTATGAATATCCTCACTCAATTGGTGAATAATTGGAGCTTCTTTTTCGGGCTCTTCGTGTTTTACTGATGTTGATTGCTGGGTTTGCACTTCAGCTTTTTTTTCAATAGTTTGAAAACTATTCTTTTTAGGAATAGACTTATCTACTATCACAAACTCATCATTTACAGCAGTAACTATTTCACAATCCACCCAAATATTAAATAAATCTGATAGCGAAGACTCTTTCTTTATATCAGAGATTGAGGAAATAGGATAACTGCTATTTATAGCATTAACCACAGTTCCTTTAGGTTCTGTTAAATCACGAGTAGCTGTTTGATTTTCCTCAAGAATATGTATTACCTTTTTGGTTTCAGCGTTCACTATTTCTTGTTGTTGGTCAGCATCAAAGCCTGTGGCAATCACTATCACAGAAATAGCTTCTCCTAATGATTCATCTTCACCTATCCCATAGATAAGGTCAGCCATATTATCACCTGCTTGCTCTTGGATAAAACTACTTATTTCAGTAACTTCACGCTGAGTAGCTTCTTTTTTACCATAAGTAATCAAAAGAAGAGCGTTTTTAGCACCTGCTATCTTATTATCATTTAGTAAAGGAGAGTTTAAAGCAGCTGCTACAGCTTCATAAGCTCTGTTATCACCTTCAGCTGAGGCTGAGCCCATAATAGCTGTACCCCCGTTTTCAAGTACGGTACGAGCATCACGTAAGTCGATATTTACAAGGTAATGCTTACTGATTACCTCAGCCATACCTTTAGCTCCTTTTAATAATATCTCATTCGCCTTTCCATAACTCTCTTTAATACTCAAATCACCGTATATTTCGTTGATTTTATTATTATTGATAACAATAAGAGAATCTACACATTCACGTAGTTTCTTAATACCCGCTTGTGCTTGTCGACTGCGTTTTAAGCCTTCATAATTAAATGGAGTAGTTACAATAGCAACGGTAAGAATACCCATATCCTTAGCTTGCTTAGCTATTACGGGCACTGCTCCTGTTCCTGTTCCACCACCCATACCAGCTGTGATAAACACCATTTGGGTATTCCCTTCCAAAGTACGTTGGATATCCTCAATACTTTCAAGAGCCGCTTTTTCACCAATATCAGGATTGGCTCCTGCTCCTAATCCTTCAGTAAGGGTAACTCCTAATTGAATTTTATTAGGGATAGGGCTGTTTTCCAAAGCTTGTGCATCTGTATTACAGACTACATAATCTACCCCTTTTATACCTTCGTTGTGCATGAAATTCACGGCGTTGCACCCTCCGCCTCCTACGCCAATAACTTTGATATAGTTACTAATATTCTTTGGCAAATCAAATTGAATGTCCGAATTCATATCAAAAAAATCATAATTATTTGTTTCTACTTAATCTTCACTATCTAAGAAGTCCTTTAGTTTTTCATTTAATTTACTCCACCAACCTCTACTAGTTTTATGTATCTCTAATTCATCATCTTCATCTTTATCTTGAAAAACGTTTATTTTTGGTGAATCTACTATTGTGATAGGTTGTTTTTCAAGTGATGAATCCTGCAAATCTGCTGATAAAGGCTCTACTACCGCTCCTTTTCCGTTCTCTATTGTTTCTTGAGCTTTTACTTCCTGGAAGCGTTTTTTAAATTGCTCTTCTGCTTCATTTTCAATAGCGCTCATTACAAGACCTATAGCCGTAGAGTAAATAGGCGAAGTAAGTTTAGGGTCAGAGTTACCTGCTAAGTGCTCATTAGGATAACCTATGCGGGCATCCATTCCCGTAATATATTCTACTAACTGAACAATATGCTTCAGTTGGCTTCCACCTCCTGTGAGTACTACTCCGGCAAACAGTTTCTTTTTAGTTTCTTCGTGACCGTAATTTTTAATCACGTTAAACACTAAATTGATAATCTCACTTACTCTTGCGTGAATAATTTTAGAAAGGTTTTTAAGTGTTATTTCTTTAGGTTCCTTCCCTTTAATACCAGGAATAGATACTATCTCATTATCTCGGTTCTCTCCTGGCCAAGCCGACCCAAATTCTACTTTCAGCATCTCGGCTTGACGGGTGAGTATTCCACAACCTTCTTTTATATCATCAGTAATAATATTACCTCCTAAAGGCACTACGGCTGTATGGCGAATAATACCATCTTTAAAGATAGCTACATCGGTGGTACCACCTCCTATATCCACTAACACCACTCCTGCATCTTTTTCCTCTTCGCTTAATACAGCTTTAGCAGAAGCAATAGGTTCCAAAGTAAGACCTATGGGCTTTAGATGTGCCATTTCCACACAACGAGTAATCCCTTTGATAGCGCTTACTTGCCCGATAACTAAGTGAAAAGTAGCATCTAAACGCGTCCCCATCATACCGATAGGTTCTTTAATATCTCCCACATTATCTACTTTATAGTCCTGAGGGAGTGCGTGAATTATCTTTTGTCCTGGTGAAAGTGCTATAGAAAACACCTGTTCTTTCAGCCGTTCCAAATCGTCAAAGTCTATAAGTTGTTCAGGGTCTGTGCGGGTAATATAATCGCTATGTGAACGACTTATGATATTTTGTCCTGCGATACCTGCTTCTACGTTCTCAATTTCTAAGCCTGTCTTTTCTTTGGCATCTTGAATAGCATCCATAATAGATTGAGTAGTTTTAGCAATGTTAGTTACTACTCCTTTATTGATACCTTCACTTTTAGATTGCCCATAACCTAAAATCTGAATCTTCCCGTATTCGTTCTTTGCCCCTACCATAGTTACAATCTTGGTAGTCCCGATATCTAACCCTACGTAATACTTGTTATATTTCATTTTTCACTTAAACAACTATATTCTGATGTATAGCCGATAATTTTTTGTTTAATTCGTTATTAATTAGGTCGCTCTATTCGTGTCTTCACACTTCTTTAGACGTAGCAAAGATATAGAAAAAAAGAAACTTTACAGCATTTTTTTATTAATAAGTTATCAACATTTTTATAAATAGCTGATAATCAATGTTAATAATTTGCTAAATTTCTGCTTTATTCCCCTCAATTTTAGTCTTTTTATCTCTATTTTTATCACTTTTGTGTAATCAATCGCTTACGTGCCCTCTCCAAATCTTCGGGGGTATCAATCCCTATGGTAGGAATATTGGTAAGTGCTAAACGTATTTTAAACCCATTTTCTAAGTAACGAAGCTGTTCTAATTTTTCCGTTTCTTCTAATAAGGAAGGAGGTAACTCGGTGAACTGTTGTAATGCTTCTTTGCGATAGGCGTAAATACCTATGTGCTTGTAATAAGACACCTTGGTATTAGGGTCGCGAGGAAAAGGAATGATATTCCTCGAAAAATAGAGTGCCTCTCCAAATTTGTTCACTACTACCTTCACATTGTTTGGGTTTGCAATATCATCTGGGTCGGTAATACGTTCCATTAGGCTCGCTACCGCTATGCTTTTAGTAAGGTCTTTAGCAAAAATATCAATTACTTTTTGTAAGTTCTCTTTATCTGTAAAAGGCTCATCTCCTTGTACATTTACAATAATATCTACGTCTAAATCTCTTGAAGCTTCTGCCAAACGGTCACTGCCACTATTGTGTTCTTTTTTACTGCGAATTACTTTGCCTCCTACCTCTCGTATCGCCTTTTCTATACGGTCGTCATCAGTTACCACATACACTTCGTCAAACAAGCGGGTATCAGCTACACGTTCATAAGTATGTACAATTACAGGCTTGCCACAAAGGTCTTGTATCAGCTTTGCAGGAAAGCGGGTCGCTCCGTAGCGGGCAGGTATCATTGCTATCAGTTTCATCTCTAATTCAGTATAAACAATATTAATAACGTTAGGGGCATTAGCAAATCAGGAAGAATAATCCATACGTTCCCTTTGTTGAAATTGTGTTTTCGCTTCATCTCAGCAATGTGTAACAAGGCTGCTCCTATCAAGAATACACTAAACGGAATAGCCGTTGCCAACCAGAATCCGTCGCGAAACCAATGGCACAATATACCACAAATACCAATCCCCAACGACACAAACCCCAATTCTTTTTGAAAACCATTAGATACCCATCCTATGGTTTTAGCTACTTTCTCACTGAGTACCGAGTGCCCTACAAAGTTAAACAACCCAAAAAAGCCTACTCCATAAACCAAATGAGTGTATAATGCAGTATATACAAAGCTTTCATCGAAAGAAAAAGCATACAGTACAACAGCTAATACCCAACAAATAAAATATACAATAAGATATATCATAGTATTGTAACGATATAAAAGGGACTATCTTTCTCTTGAGTTAGACAGTCCCTTTCTTTATATAACCATTTCTACTTCATTATTCTGCCACTTGGGGTTTCATCTGGAAATCCTCCATAAACTTAGTAGTGTAATTGCCTGCTAAGTAATCGGGGTCGTCCATTAGTTGCAAGTGGAACGGAATCGTGGTTTTCACTCCTTCTACTACAAACTCGTCTAAGGCGCGTTTCATCTTAGCAATTGCTTCCTCACGGGTTTGCGCTGTAGTGATGAGTTTCGCAATCATCGAGTCGTAGTTAGGCGGAATTACATAACCACTGTACACGTGAGTATCGAGACGCACTCCGTGACCTCCTGGGGCGTGCAAGGTGGTAATCTTACCTGGCGACGGACGGAAGTCGTTATAAGGGTCTTCCGCATTGATGCGACACTCTATGGCGTGCAGTTTAGGCGTGTAGTTCTTACCTGAGATAGGCACTCCGGCAGCTACCAATATCTGTTCGCGAATAAGGTCGTAGTCTATCACCTGTTCAGTGATAGGGTGCTCTACTTGTATACGAGTATTCATCTCCATAAAGTAGAAATTGCGGTCTTTGTCTACCAAGAACTCTACCGTTCCTGCCCCTTCATATTTGATATACTCAGCAGCTTTCACTGCAGCTTCTCCCATACGCTTGCGAAGGTCGTCCGTCATAAAAGGCGACGGCGTTTCCTCGGTAAGTTTCTGGTGGCGACGCTGTATCGAGCAATCGCGTTCTGAAAGGTGACAAGCCTTGCCGTATTGGTCGCCTACGATTTGTATCTCAATGTGACGAGGGTCTACAATCAGCTTTTCCATATACATCGCATCGTTACCAAAGGCAGCTCCTGCTTCCTGCATCGCGCTGTTGAGGGCTTTCTCGAGGTCTTCCTCTTTCCATACATCGCGCATACCGCGACCTCCCCCACCGGCAGTAGCTTTCAGCATCACAGGGTAGCCTATTTCAGCAGCTATCTTTTTAGCGTGCTCCAACGATTCTACGAGCCCGTCAGAACCTGGTACGGTAGGCACTCCTGCGGCTTTCATAGTCGCTTTAGCTGATGCCTTATCACCCATTCTCTCTATCATCTCAGGCGATGCGCCTATAAACTTAATGCCGTGTTCTGCACAAATCTTCGAGAATTTCGCATTTTCCGAAAGAAATCCGTAGCCTGGGTGTATGGCATCGGCATTAGTAATTTCGGCAGCGGCTATAATATTAGGTATTTTTAAGTATGAATCTTTGCTGGGTGGAGGACCTATACACACAGCTTCATCGGCAAAACGCACGTGCAAGCTGTCAGCATCGGCAGTAGAATATACGGCTACCGATTTGATACCCATTTCGCGACACGTACGTATCACGCGTAAGGCAATTTCTCCACGGTTGGCTATCAATATTTTTTTAAACATAATTGTTTGGTTTATGAAGGATCCACTAAATACAATGGCTGGTCAAATTCTACAGGTGAAGAATCATCAACCAATATTTTAACTATCTTACCAGAAACTTCTGATTCTATTTCGTTGAAAAGTTTCATCGCCTCAATAATGCAAATCACACTACCTTTGGCTATGGTAGAACCTACTTCCACAAATAGCGGTTTGTCTGGACCAGGACGACGATAAAAAGTACCAATCATCGGCGATTTGATAGTAATGTATTTGCTATCGTCATCGGCAGGTGTTGCTGGTTTGCTGTCAGCAGGTTCAGCTGTAGGAAGTTGTTGTACAGGCACTTGCTGTTGCAAAGGCAATTGCGGTAGCTGTTGTGCTACGGGCAATTGTTGTACAAACACTTGCTCTTTGCCACTTTCATCAGGGTTCGTTTTAATGGTGATTTTTACATCTTCCATTTCCAATTTCACTTCGCTTGCCCCCGACTTGGCAACAAACTTAATTAAATTTTGAATGTCTCTTAAATCCATACGTGTATTGTATTTTTCTCAATGGTTGTTCCTTATTTGTGATAAAGGGCTCCGTCGTATGCCCATTTTAAGTAAATAGCTCCCCAAGTGAAACCTCCCCCAAAGGCTGCCAATACTATATTGTCTCCTTTTTTGAGTTGGTTTTCATAGTCGTTAAGAGCTAAGATGATGGTTGCCGAAGTTGTATTGCCGTACTTGTGAATGTTGAGCATCACTTTTTCAGCAGGTAATCCCATACGCTCGGCGGTAGCATCAATAATGCGTTTATTAGCTTGGTGAGGCGTAAGCCATTGCACTTCGTTTGAGGTCAAACCGTTCCGTTTGATAAGCTCCTCTGCTATGTCAGCCATTCCTGTAACCGCATATTTAAACACCGTTTTACCGTCTTGGAATACAAAATGGTCTTTGTTAGCAACTGTTTCAGCCGTAGTCGGACAGAGAGAACCTCCTGCTTTTATGTACAAATAGTTACGTCCTATGCCATCACTTCTTAAAAGTTCGTCCTGTACACCTAAACCTTCATAGTTAGGTTCAAAGAGTGCAGCCCCTCCCCCATCGCCGAAGATAATGCAAGTAGCTCTATCGGTATAGTCTATGATAGACGACATTTTATCTGCCCCCACCAAGAGTACTTTTTTATAACGTCCTGATTCTATGTATTTAGCAGCTACCGAAACCCCAAATAAGAAGCTCGAACACGCAGCTTGCAAATCGAATGAAAAAGCATTCACAGCCCCTATTTGCGACGCTACATAAGGACCTGTAAGGGCTACAGGCATATCAGGGGTAGCCGTAGCCAAAATAACTAAGTCTATTTCTTTGGGGTCGAGACCTGTTTTACGAATAAGGTCTTTAGCGGCTTCAATTCCTAAAAATGATGAACCTTTATTAGGGTCTTTAAGTATGCGTCTTTCTTTGATACCTGTACGGGTGTAAATCCACTCATCGTTAGTATCTACCATTTTTTCTAACATTTCATTGGTTAGAACATCTTCAGGTACATAGCCTCCGATAGCCGTAATGGCAGCGGTTATTTTCTCCATCGTAATTCTCTAAATTAATTTTTATATAACTCACATAGTGATTATTAACTCCAATAAGTAGTTTTTTCACAAAGCCCACTATGTAAATTTGGGGCAAAAGTACATAATATTTTTGATTTAGCACCAATATGCAAAGAGTTTTTTTACTGAATATCCTTTTAAAAGCTTATTTTTAATGATGCAAAATTTTTACAAATTAATAAAACCCTAATAAAATGAACTTTTAAACTATTATAAAACACCCTATCTCCACCCTGCTACTCAGGTTTCACTCGTTCATCATTCGTTTATGTATAAACTTTGCAGAAGTTTGAAACTCTAACAAAGTTAAAAACCTCTAATAACCATCTTTTTATCTTTACCTCAACTTCAACTTACCTTCGCTTTAGCATCGCTCTTCCTTCGTCTTTTCTCTATCTGCCCGTGTGGCTCGCACCGTCTTTTATTCGTCTTTCCCTCATCTGCTCGTGCAAATCGCACCGTCTTTTATTCGTCTTTTCTCTATCTGCCCGTGTGGCTCGCACCGTTCATTGTTCGTTCATTGTTCGTTCATTGTTCGTTCATTGTTCGTTCATTGTTCGTTCATTGTTCGTTCATTGTTCGTTCATTGTTCGTTCATTGTTCGTTCTTTA
>NZ_AKFR01000030.1:0-23912 GCF_000277665.1 Capnocytophaga sp. oral taxon 335 str. F0486
GACGAGTGTGTTTGTATAGTTCGCCTCCGTTTTCTTTGTCTTGGTGAATGAATTTATAGATAGTTGTTTTTCCAACCATTGGTATTCTATTTTTTTTACAATACCCTACAATTTGCTCAACAGACCACTGTTCTTCAGTGATATGCTTAATAACAAAAACTTTCATTTCTTTAGTAAATTTACGTTCTTTCCTAAAACGTTCTTTACGCTCTTCTGAGATTTCTTGAGCTACTTTTGGTCTGTATTTTCCTGTCTTTGTTTTGTTTCTTGACAGCTCTCGACTGACGGTAGAGGGATTACACTCTGCATAAAGAGCAATATCTTTTTGTTTGATTCCGCTTGCTTTTAAAGCAGAAATTACCGACCTTTGCACCAAATTTAAATGCTTATATTCTTTCATTGTCATTTACAAAGAAAAGCATTTATTTTGAAAGAGAAAAGACTTTTATAGTTTTTTCTCTTTTTTTATTTCTCAGAGGGTTTTGCCTCTAAGGGGCAACCCTCTGAAAAATAAAAGTTTTACTAAAATTTACTACTTAAAATTGCAATTATTAGTGGAACTTACACTTTTTAGGATTTGACAACAGCCCCTAATCCTCCCTACTCAAAAAGAGCAAATGGAGAAGGTTGTTTTCCTTTTGTAATACAAACAAATGAGACTTAAAGCGATGTGTCAATTTATTACTGAATGGATAGAAAAGGTAAACTGGGTTGAGATATTAGTAAGGACATCATTTTTTATACTTAACTATATTCTGAAAAGGTACAGCTCTCTTGTTTACAAGAAAAGGAAGCCTTATTCAAATGTACAAGATATAGTAAACTACCTTATGGAAGCCTCTGAGAATCTTTTTGAGAATGATAATGAGATTTACAATAATCGTTCTTGTATGTTATTTTACAGTGGATTATGTGAAAGATGTGATTATTTCAAATCAGATAAAAATATTTGCTTATGATCTTTCATAAAAAAGATTTGTTCTTCAACTCCTCGTGTATGGTTTTTAAGAAATAAGAGAACACCTTCAGGAATAATGTATCTTAAAGAAGATGTGGTAGCTTTTTGTTTGCCTAAAGATTCCCATTCTTTTTTCTCAGGAGAGAAATAATAAAGTTCATATTCATCGCCTAATCTTATGAAATTATCATCATTACGAGGTACGTATACAACACTGGTTATATTTTCTTTTTCTCCAAAATCAAAGGTTATAGCGTCTCCATTGGCTCTTGATAAAAAATAAGTAAGAGGGTCGTTGTCAAAACAATTCTTAATGTCCATTTCAGGGACATCATAAAAAGAAGCTCCTGAAAGTATCTTTTTAGGTATAAGCTCTTTTTCAGCAGAAAAGAAATGTAATTCAGCTAATTCTAAGGGTACATCGGCACTAGCTTTGAACTTTACAAAGCGGTAGGCATTTTTGCTATGAAAGTCCTTTTTATTATAAGCTACAGAAGGAGTATCAATGAGCATTAGCCTTTCTGAAGTAGCAAAATAAGCCGAGTTGCTACCTTCAATAGTTGCATTTACTACTCTCAATAAACGGTTTTTATTCCACTCAAAAAGAGGATATTTACGGGTTATTTTTTCATTAGACACACTTCCTGTCTTCTCGAAGTATTTTATTTGATTGTTTTTAAATAAGAAAGGGGTAGAAATACAAGAAAATTTATCTTTAAAAGATGCTAAGAGGTAAATGTTATTGTCTTCTATATTTTTGAAAATCAAGCTGTCTTTAGCGTAAGTAGGTATGTCTATGGGTACAAATTGTCCGTGAATAATACAACCAAGATAAATAGGAGCTTTTTGTACCCATTTAGCATTTTTAATTTTAATAGAAGTACCAAAATACTCACTGCTAACATTTATACAATTGGAAGGTAATCTCAATACCGAAAGTACTTCATCAGGCTTTCTTTCAGAATAAGTAAGTCTGTAAATTTTGCAAGCTTTCCTCCCATCAGTTTTTTTTATATTTCTCTCTGCCCAAAGTTCATCATTAAAAAAGAAAGAAACTCCTTGTTTGGTTTGGGTATCTATGACTACATTCCAACTATGGTTATTGGCAGTTTCAGGGGAAATTTTATAAAAATCATAAGAAACGGGAAGTCCTAAAGCTCTTAAGATATATATGGAAAGATTACATATATCGGCACATTTTCCTATACGATTGTTTAACAAGAATAAAGGAGCTTCGGGCGATGTTTGTGGAATATGTGTGTAAAGGAAGCCTTCTTGTTTTAGATATTTGCAAACTACATTTACAGCTTCTACTACATCATCACCTTTATAAACAGAATCTAACAGAAAAGCATAACGCTTGTAGTAACTTTCACGCCAATCTTCAATAGGCTCTTGTGATATGCGGTAAGGGAGTACATATTCACAAAATTCATTAAATGAATATTTTTTAGCCCAAGTACGTTTGTTCCAAACCTCAAAAGCTAGATCTATATTTTTTATCAAGTAGTTTGCTGTTATGTATTCAATATCTTTTTGAAATGAAAAATTTTGTATATTTTCTTCTGCTTCTTTCAAGGATGTTTCATCGAGAAATCCTTGAACAATAGCTTCTTTCTTTATTTGATGGATTTTCTTTCTTTCAGGATAATACACACTACCTTTGTAAGTCATATTCTTTATTAAGAAAACAGCTGCTTTTAGTTTTAAAGAATCATTTTGATAATGCTCTAAAACTTTTAGAAGTTCCTTTTTGTTTTCTTTTGCCGCTATTAAGGCCTCATTTAGTTCATTATCAGCAATACCCTTGCAGGCTACCAATAATAATGTATAAAATAGAAAATAAATGTTTTTCATAGTTTTTTTTAATAATTGATTAGAAAAGTATAAGTGTTTTTGCTTTCTTAAGAAAAAAAATCTCGTGGAAATTTCTCTAGCAAAGATTACCTAAATAATCGTTCCTATAAAACCTTTTCTACAAAGAGCTGATCGATACAATTAGAGGGCAAAACTCGTAAAAGAAATATCATTATCTTCAAAGCGTTTGCTCTTTCCTAATGAATAGCTTCCTTGTCTATACCCAAGATAATTGCCCTTAAAGAGTTCCAAAGCCTCTTGTGAGGAATCGACCCTTGCCTCGATGCTAGGTTATTGTGACATAGTACTATTTAGTGAAAAGGTTTTATTACAATCATCTTGCAAAGAAAAGTATCCCATCAACATAGGTATAACAAATCAGCATAGGTATAACAAATATAATACAATCTTTCTATTATTCTTCGAGATAACAAATTATATAAAAGTTATAATTGTAATGGTTATAGAATGATATACACACTGCGAGAAAAAGAAAGGCTAAGGTTTAGCACAAGAGCAACAATTATGACATAACACACTATCTTATTTTTTGCTTACTGTAACATAACTATAACATAATATACAAGAGAAAAAGCAAAAAACGAATAGTATACATTAGAAATCAATCCAAAGGGAGGAATTGTCTGAAATTATGATAAGGAATACCCGTTTTACACTATGGATTGTATTTCTTAAAATCAAAAAATACAGAGAAAACACATTCATCATCACGATAACCTACAACCCTATACAAAAGACTTATAAGGAGCATTTCTCTTTTTTGAAAAAGATTTCTCACTATGTAGAAAGAGATTATTTCTATTCCTTAAAAGGCTACAATAAACACAGCTTTTTAAAGAGCTACTGATTTTTAAAGGGCTACTGAAAAAAAGCTGAGTACTTTATCCCCATTGCTATGAGTATCACTGAATCAAAAAACGTTGAGGTAAACTTTTTGGTAGTTTCATTGGTGAGTCTCTTCATTCGTATATTATAGTTTGAAATGTATTAGTTTGGAAATAACAAATAGTACATATGGTCGTCTACAAACACTATAAACATTGGACTGACTAAGCAAATATTGTATATCTCTAAAATCAGGCAGTACACCACCACATAGAAAGATTTGTAAATACCATTGCTAACTACTAGGGTACTCTTACACAAAATGATAAAGCAATTGTGGTAAAAGGTATAAGAAATAGAATACTATAAATGCATTAGAAATTGCAAAATAAATTATAGTCTAAAACGCTAAAAAAAATAATGTTTATTGTGGAGAAGATGGGGCTCGAACCCACGACCTTTTGGCTGCCAGCCAAACGCTCTAGCCAACTGAGCTACATCCCCGTTTGTGAGCGCAAAGGTAAAATATTTTTTCTAATTACCAAACCTATTTGCGAAAAAAGTTATACTTTTGCCATAAATTTATAATAACAATGACTGATAGATTGCAAGGTTCGTTGTATACGAAAATAGATAAAAAACTGGCTGTTACTACTTTTGGACATCCTAATGCGAACGCTTTCCCTTTGGAGTTGCTAAACAGACTTACCAAAGAAATTGATGCGCTTTCTGAAAATGAAGAAGTAAGCATTATACTTCTCAAGAGTGAAGGAGATAGGGCTTTTTGCGCAGGAGCTTCTTTTGACGAGCTCTTAGCCGTTAGCAATAAAGAAGAAGGAAAACGTTTCTTTGAGGGCTTTGCGCATCTTTTTTTGGCGATGCGTCGCTGTAAAAAACTTATTATTGGACGTGCTCAAGGCAAGGCTGTTGGCGGAGGAGTGGGCTTACTCGCTACCTTAGACTATGTGTTTGCTACCGAAGCAGCGAGTATCAAGCTATCGGAACTTTCACTGGGCATAGGTCCTTTTGTGATTGCTCCTGCAATCTTACGTAAAGCCGGACAAGCAACGCTCAACGAGCTTTTTATGGCTCCTGACCAATGGAAAAGTGCTTATTGGGCTCAACAGAAAGGGTTGATTGCTCGCGTGTTCGAAAATACAAAAGATATGGACGAAGCAATAGACCATTTTATAGATACGCTTCTGAAATCCAACCCAGTAGCTTTGTCGGAAATGAAACGCATCACTTGGCAACACACTGAGCATTGGGAACAAGAGCTCATAAATAACGCAGCTATTTCAGGAAAATTAGTACTTTCAGAGCAAACAAGATTAATGTTAGAAAAATTGAAGAATAAATGAAAACAGAAGAAACCGTTTTAGAAATTAACCTTACCGCCTTAGAAAAAAACGTTCTTTACTTAAAAAGCCGACTCAAACCTACAACTTTGTTTTTGGGAGTGGTAAAAGCTTCCTCTTATGGGAATAATTCGGTGCCTATAGCTTTACATTTGCAAAAGAAAGGATTGGCGAATTACTTTGCAGTTGCCTACACTTCCGAAGGTAAAGCTTTGAGAGAAGCAGGTATTACACTTCCTATATTGGTGTTACACCCACAACCTATTAATTTTGATGATATTGTAAAATATCAATTAGAACCGACATTATATTCACAGCGTATTACAAAGCTATTCTTGGAGTATGCTGAGAAACACCATTTGGTAAAATATCCTGTGCACCTTAAATGTAACACAGGGCTTAATCGCTTGGGGTTTGATTTAAATGAAATAGACCAAGAGCTCACTTTGTTAAAAAATAATACTACGGTGACAGTGAAAACGGCTTATTCTCATTTAGCGGCTTCAGAGGATATGAATGAGAAAGAGTTTACTGAAAATCAGATTAAGACTTTTATTACTTTCCAAGAAAAGATAAACAAAACCTTCTCTCATAAAGTAATTTACCACCAGTGTAATACATCAGGCATACTGAATTATGCCCACGCTCAGTTTGATATGGTGCGTTGTGGTATAGGAATGTACGGCTTTGCCAATGACGCTCAGCTACAACAATATCTTACGCCTATTATGACTCTCAAAAGCGTTATCTCACAAATACACACTTTGCAAGTAGGTGATAGTTTAGGCTATAATCGCGGTTACATTGCTGACCATATTACTAAAACAGCCACTATACCAGTAGGTCACGCTGATGGAATCAACCGTATTTACGGTAAGGGGAAAGGCTTTGTATTTATCAATGGGAAGAAGGCGCCTATTATAGGTAATGTGTGTATGGATATGATATTGGTAGACGTTACTAATATTCCTTGTGAAGAGGGAGGAGAGGTAATTGTATTTGATAAAGACCATACAGCTGAGACATTAGCGGAATCGGCAGGTACAATTTCGTATGAACTTATTACCTCTATGGCGCACAGAATCAAGAGAGTATATATAGAAGAGTGAAAAGTGTAAAAAATAATACCTGAAAAATTTTGGTATATAAAAAAAAGGTTGTACTTTTGCACCCAGAAATCGCGGGATAGAGCAGTAGGTAGCTCGTCGGGCTCATAACCCGAAGGTCACTGGTTCGAGTCCAGTTCCCGCTACAAAATAGGCGTAATTAGTCTGGTTTAAAGACTAATTACGCCTAACTTCTTAAAATAAGTGTATCGGATTTGTGGCTATTTTCCTGCACGAGGAAGGTAGCCGTAAATAGAAAACATCTCTTCACTTTTTATGTAAAGTAATTTAGCAATATTTAATTTAACGCTATAGATATTTTTAATGTGCCTTATATTATCTGTTAGATAAAATATTATTGAAATCGTATTTTATTTCTGCAAAAAGAAAAGTTTTTACAACTTAAAAAACATCTAAAATGCATTTGGGTAAAACTTTAACAAGACTTTAACATAGTGTAAAATATTGGAAATGAAAAACCTATATTTTTTTTGATTTAAAAACGTAAAAATATATACTTTAATGATGTGTAATTAAAAAAAAAAGATTACTTTTGTCGCACTAACTCTGTATACATAATATACATATTAGTTTTAAGAATAGCAGTTTTATATACCATAGTTTAATAACTAATGATAATGAAAAAGTTTTTATCAGCAATTTTGTTTTTGATGTTCGCAGGAGTTGCGTCAGCTCAATGTATAGACATAAAAGTAACGCCTACGGCGGGTACTTGTTACTCCGATGCACAGCTAAAGGTAGAGGCAAAGCCAGTATCACCTCTTCCTTCGGGTTGTCCTGCGCCTGGTAGTGAAGGTTATTTTGTACGCTTAGAAGGTTACGGTACTGATTCAGGTTTGGAGAGAATGGCAGGAGGTACCTCAGGACAATATACTTTTACTAGTTTAAATCCTGGTAACTATACGGTAACAGTATATGATGCAAAAAACGGAAACTCTGAAGCTAAAAGCGTAAAGGTTATTTCTAGCTATAAGATAATGAATATCCAGAACTTGCAGGCTTTAGCTCCTACTTGTGGAAAGGATAATGGAGGAGTAAGATTCCGAATACCTAGTGGAGGAATTGGTCCTTTTGAGGTAACTTTACTTGATATGAATGACCAAGTACTTGTTCCTGCACAAAGTTTTACTCGCCCTATAGGTAATAATTATATAGAAGTAAGAGGTAATGCGGGGCATAGAATTCCTCAGAATAGTACTATAAAAGTACAAATAAGAGATATTACAAATGTACACAATGATTGTGGGGAAACACGTCGTTTTCCGAATATACAGATACCTGCTGATACAAAGAATTTTGATTGTATTGAGATAAAAACAAATAAGCGTTATCTCACCAGATTGAGAATAAACTGCGATAGGTTTAAGATTAAAATTGAACTTGTTGATAAGGAAAAAGGAGCTGTTTTGCCCGCTTATGCGAGTAGAGAAGTACTTAGAGATCATTTTAATCAGCAGGGAAATGCAGAAATACGCATTTTAAGCCGTCGCTATAAAAAAATACAACTTAAGTATGATGGAAATACCTCTGTAGAAGTAGATACACACGAGCTGCGTAAAGGTGATGAAATACAGATTACTATAAAAGGACCTAAAAATACTATTGTAGAAAGAGTTAAATTGGACGACAACCAAGTAGCAACACCTTCTTGTCCTTCTTCAGAAGTACTAAATACAAGCAATCGTTCATATGAACGACATAAAGTAGGTACTTGTGGAGCTATTGAAAAACTATTACAGTTTTTTTATGAAATAAAATATTATGATAATAGAAAATTACCTAATTTAAATGGAGGAACTTACGATTATCGTGTAGAATGGCCTAGTGAGCAAAAGATACAAAACTTTAAATTAGAGCGAAGTACTAGTGGTACCTCGGCAGGTCCTTGGGTAAATGTTCCTTTAGAAGAGGGTACAGTAGGGGCAAGTTCAGGAAAAGCTCAGTGGACAACAACTCCTTATTATAATGGGCTTGTTACTTTAAGCGGAGGTACAGGAGAAGGACTTTACCGCCTTACTTATACTGACCCGTCTACTTGTAAAGGTACTTGTACTTCGGAAGTAAAGGTAATATACAATAAAGAAACATCTCCTAATCCGATTGATAAAATTTGGGAAAACTTACGTCCAGCTGGTTATGGTTCTTATGAGGGAACAGGAGCTTTTCTATTCCAGAATTTAGGTAGTGGTTTTTACTACCCATTAAAATTTAAGATAGCTCCTGTAGATGGTACAAAATCGGTAACTTATCAAGGTAAGATTAGTTGGTCGGCTACTGTTACACGTACCATTACCTATCCAATAGAATATACGATGCCTTCTAGTCGTTCATTGGGTTATACCAATTTGCCTTCTGGCAATTACAGAATTACTGTTACTGATGTTTGTAATAATACAACTACAAAAGATATTTTCTTACCCGCAACTCGTTATACTCCTAAATTAGAATATGAACGTGATTGTGAAATAGGACAGATAAACTATGATTTAGGTCGTTCTGTATATAATAATTCTCTTTCAGAAAGAGTTTATTTAGAAAAAGAAGTACAAGACGCTAATGGTAGACGTAGTTGGGAACCTGTAAAAGTAGATGGTACTAATACTTATAAAACAGGACATAGAGGGACTTTTTCAAACCTATTACCAGGAAAATATAGGGTATATCCTGATATTTACCAAGGTTATAAATTTAGAAGCTTTGGTTTTATTCCTGGTAGTTCTGGTAATTATACTTCTTTTGATTTAAGAGATCCCACTACTCCATATATAGGAGATAGTAAAGATTATGGAGAGATTACTATAGGAGATGTGGTGAAATTAAATCCTGTTTTAAACCCTGCAGTATGTAATAGTGGTAGCAACACTGGTATGATTTCAGTAGATTTAACAGGACAGCAAGTGGCTTTCCCTGTTGCCTATGAGCTGTACTCTAAACCGAGTGCTACTTCTACTCAAACTACTTTTGTAAAAAAAGCAACTTACCAGCAGTCACAAAACCAATATTATCATATTTTCTCTAATTTACCTATGGGGCATTATATGGTGAGGACTATTCACCGTTGCCAAACAGTAAATAAAGATATAGAGATAAATAGTACTGGTGATTTTGATCCTTATTTATTAGTAGATAAATCAGGATTATGCGAAACTAATACAGTTAAAGTATTTCTTGGAGTATCAGGACATCTTTTTGATATCCGATGGTTTAAGCTTGATGCTAATGGACAAAAAACTACTTCGTCTCCACTTCAATCGGGACCTTCATTCTCTGAGGATATTACGACCACTACTCACTATTTGGCTGAATATAACTTGAAGCCAGGTATAGGTTGTGGTAATGCTAAAGTATACACTAAATCTACTACTGTACAGGTGGCTTCAGGAAGTGATGCCATTAAGTTTAGAAGACCTTGTCCTAATGATATTACAGTTTTTGCTGATCAGGGAGCCTGTGGTAAATCGGTAAATTGGCAAGAACCTTCGGCTTATAACACTTGTAGTGGTACTATCACTACTACAAAGAGCCATACACCTCCATATTATTTCAATATAGGAGTTCATACCGTTACCTATGCGTTTTCTGATGTAAAGGGAAATACCATTAGTTGTTCTTTCACTGTAACAGTGAAATCTAACGCTACTAAACTAAAATCGAGTCATCGTTATACTGATACTTCTGGAAATACTATCACTCAGTTGACCCCTAATCAGGAGTTCTTCTATGTACTTACTTATCAGAACGACGGTTTAGAAAATATCAATAAAGCAACTATAAATGTAAAACTTCCTGCTAATACTACCGTAGTTACTAATGGTAACCCTGACCTTAATGGGGCAGGTGATGGCACAGTGAATAATCCTTTTCCTCAAAGTAGCTATAATAATGCTACTAAGAGCTATCAGTTTGTGATAGGAGGTACAGCAGGAGGCGTACAATTGCAATCTACGCTTAAAGCAGGAGACCCTGTCCGTACAATACGTATTCCTCTTAAACTTGTAGGCGATTGTAATGACTTTTTAAAACCTTGTGAGAACTTCTTGAAGACGTCTATGAATATAGACTACGAAGGAGGAGCAGCAGGTTGTACGGGAAATCAACAAACGGAAGCAGGTACTAAAACAATCACCATAAATACAACGGATTGCAATCGTCAGGAAGTGTTCTGTGGTACTGGAGCGATGACTTTTGAAGCTGTAGGAGGCTTTACAAGTTATCAATGGTATAAGAATGGAAGCCTCATACCAGGAGAAACAAAACAATCAATTGTTGCTAATTCACCAGGTGTTTATAAAGTAGAGAAAACGAATTTTTGTGAAGGAGTTTCAGTAGTAACAGTAGAAACTATCAACTATCAAGGTATTTCACCTACTACCGACCCTATTCGCGCACAAGCTCAGAATATAGGGGTAACTTGTCCTGGTGATGGTAGTTGGACAAGCCACTTCTACTTCTGTCAAGGAGGAAGTAAGAATATTACGGTAAGCTATAAAAACACTGCTTTTGAATGGCAACAATGGAGTGGAGGCTGTACAGAAACTTCTCCTGATTGTCGTAATACCGATGATAATTGTTGGAATCCGGTACATTCTAACGCTACTTTTACAGCTAATAGTGCCGGTAAATATCGTTTACACTTGAAAGATTGTAATGAAAACTTCTATTTTGAAGTATTTACAGCAGGATTAAGTGGTAACCTTACTGATAAGATTGATGAAACAAACTATTCACAAGGTTCAGTGAGATTAACTCTTAGCACCAGTGGTGTAAACTATAAGGTAGAAATCTACAAAGGAGGTGTACTTCTAAGAACTGACAATATCAATACAAATGATTACCGCATTCCTAACTTGCCACAAGGTACTTATGATATTAAAGTTACTTCAGTGCAAATACCAGGTTGTGAGTATAATGGTAATGTAACGATAGATAAACTCACCGAGATGACAATGACTGCTGCCTTCAAAGGTTGGAAAGATTGTAACACTGCTAAGTTACAACTTAAAGCTGAAGGTGGTAAACCTACTTATCGTTTCTATATTTGGAGTATCAATGGAGTACAACAATTTGCTGACGAACAAACGGCAATTGCTTCTACTTCACCTATTGCATTACAGTTAGGACACCAAACAAACGTAGATGTAGATGTGCCAAATATTACCCAAGTAGGAGAATATGTATTTATAGTAGGAGATATGGATAATGGTAAGTTTGCTTTGTCTAACAAGGTAACGATTACACCACCAGATCCACATAGCTATACCTTGTCGGTAACTCAAGAAATTGAGTGTGAAAGCAATCCTAATAGTGGACACATCAATATGATATTCCCAGCAGGTAGCCAACACCAAAATCGTACTATTAACTTGTATAAGTTAGATAGTAATGGTAATCGCATCACACCTGCTTTCAAGACAAGTTCAGGAGGATTATTTACTGGTTTGCCCGCAGGAAGCTATGAGATAGAAATGAAATCGAATGTAGGGGGTAATATATGTACTTACAGTCAGAAACCTATTGTAATTGCCCCTACTAAAGACCCTCTTAGAGCTTTTGCAGGAGTAGTAGCCGATAAAGATTGCGATGCAAGTAATCAATATAAAATAGCGGTAAACAATGTTGCAGGAGGCACACCTCCTTACCGTTATAGTTTTGATGGAGAAACTACTTATGGAACCAACAACGTTGGCTTTATGGGAGGTTCTGGTAATGTGTATGTAAAAGATAGCAAGGATTGCCGTATTGTTATCCCTGTGAATATTGTTGCACAAACCGTACCGACTCTTACCGTTGCCAACCCTATTACCTATCGTTGTGATAATGGTTATGGAATGGTAACTGTAACGATTGCTTCAACTACTAGTCAAACTTATGAATACAGTATAGATGGTAGTGGTAAAACAGCTATCGCAGGTAATACTTTCAGTAGATGGTTAGCGCCAGGTACGCACTCTATTACTGTGTACTATAAGACTTTGAATACAGCTACTACGCCTAATGTACTATACGTAGAAGATTTTGGCAAAGGTGCTAATGAGTGCTTATCAGGAGCCACTACAGGTTTAGTATGTAAGACTGATGGTGACTTAGCTGATGGTAATTATGTAGTTACTAAACAAGTAGGAACTAATGCCTCTTGGGTACCATCGCCTACTGACCCTTCGGGAGGACGTTATTTGGCTATTGCAGGAAATGGTAGTAGCGAATTAGTGTATGAAAAACGCATTACAGGAGCAACTGCTCTTACTCCTATAACTGTAAGTTTTGATGCCTTGAATCTTATTTCAAGTGCCTCAGGAGTAGCACCTCGTTTCAGTGTAGAATTACACAAGAGTGATGGAGCACTGCTTCGTGGCAAGAATGTAGGCACTGTGAATGCTACAAGCTGGAAGAATGTAAGTGTTACCTTTACCGAAGCTGAATTGACAGGTCTTACCGATGGTACTCTTATCGTTAAGATTGTAAATACAGCGGCTGCAAGTTATGGTAACTTAGGCAATGATTATGCTGTGGATAATATTAAAGTAGCGCAAGCTACACAATATTGTGCTTCACAAGTTTCTCAATTAGTGAATATTGAGAAATTCAAGCAAATGCGTATTGAGAAATATGGTGCTGAGAAGAATGTAAGCTGTAAAGGAGCTAGTGACGGACAAGTGCGTATTAGAGTAATAAATCCAGCTTCTAATACTGTTAAATATTCTATTGATCCTTATCAAGCGGTTTGGACTACGACTACCCTTGATGCACAAGGAGTCTTTACTATTACAGGATTAAGTGCTACTCAAAACGGTGTAGTAGCTGTACAAGATGCTAATAATCCAAACTGTATTACTACCTTACAAACGGGTTACAAGATAGGAGAACCTACTTCTATTGTACCTACTGCCGTAGTAATGGAGAAAATAACTTGTTACAATGGAGGAAAGGCTAAAGTAAAAGTATCGGCTACGGGAGGTACACCAGGTTATCAGTATCAAGTGGGATTGGTAACAGGTACTTTAAGTGCTCCACAGCCAGCTGCTAAAACGCCTAACCCTTATGAGTTTAATAACCTTGTAGCAGGAACCTATAGTTTAGTAGTAACTGATGCTAATGGCTGTAAAACAGAAACTACTTTTGAGATTGAAGATAAAGCTACTATTTCAGCGACTGCCGAACCTCAATCTTACTGTTATAGAACAGGTGATGAGAAGAAAGTAGTTATTACAATGCTCAGTGGGAATGGTAATTATAAAGTACAACGTGTAGGAGGAGCTATCTATTCATTCAACACTAATAGCTATGTATATCCTGATGCTTTGCCAGCAGGAAACCATACCTTTGTTATAACCGATGGATTTGGTTGTAGTACTACTGTTACTACCCAAGTATACGACCCATTGACATTACAAGTATCGCCTACTACCCAACAGTATGCTGATTGTAAAGGAGGTAGTGTAACCTACACTCTTACAGCACAAGGCGGTATCCCTACAGCAATGAAAGAATTTAAATACAGTGTAGATAATGGTGTAACTTATACTACTATAGCTACGGCTCCTTCACAAGCTACTGTAGCAGTGAGTGTAGCCACTACTACTGTTATTAGATTCCAAGTAACTTATAAACCTGACGGAAGCGAATGTACTGCTGAACGTTACATCACTTTATTAAGCGATTCACCTCGCTTCTTGAAACCGTTCACTACTACCAAAGCTACTTGTGGAAAAGCGAATGGTTCAGTTACAATTACACCAAATGATTACTATGTAGGTACTGCTTCATATACCTTAGTGATTAAAGATACTGGAGGAACTGTACAATCAGCTACTGCTTTAGCACAAGGTAACTATGTAGCTGAATTAACTGATAATCGTGGTTGTGTGGCTACTCAAAACTTTACTATTGATGCAGTACCACAACTTACCGCTACAGCTACGGTTACCAAACAAATGGGCTGTACATCAGCAGCAGCTGATTTAGCGGCTATCACTGTAACTCTTGTTAATGGAGGAGGTACTCCACCTTTTGCAGTACATTTGAGAAATAACTTGAACGGTTATGAAAGTACACATACTTTAACCGCTTCTAATAATATGCCAACAGAGTTCACTGGTTTGGATTATGGTAATTATGATATTACCATCACTGATGCTAATAGTTGTGAAACTAAACTTAGCACTGTAATTAATCCTAATTCTAATGTAATGTCTATCACTGCTGAAACACCTACAAGTTGTACAACTACAAGTAGTATAGTTATTAAGGCAAGTAATGGCACAACATTCAGTGCAACTACTAATGCTTACTTTGCTGTATATCGCCCAGGAATTGTGAATCCACCAAATACGGCTACTGCACAACAATTGACAACCGCCAACCTCAATGGAGGAACTGATACGTGGTATAGAGGAACTGCTTCTGGTACAGGAGTAGCTGTGAAAATACCAAACTTAACACCTGGTGTTCAATATACCTTTGTGGTGTACAACATCACAACAGGTTGTAGATATACTCAACAAGCTACTATGCCAGTGCCTACGGCTTCTACATTGGGTGCTACCTTACAAGTAGCCAATGTGAAATGTGCAGGAGGTAATGACGGTACAGTAAGTTATACCTTAACAGGTTTCCAAGGTAGCACAACAGCTATTACTTGGAAGATATTCAGAGAAGATAATCACCAACAAGTAGGTGCAGGAGGAAGTGTAACAGCTCCGTTCCATAACACACAAAACACCAATAGTAACTTGCCAGCAGGCAAATACTATATTGAGTTTGCTGAAAATACAGGTTGTGTGAAAGCCTTCCCATTTGAAGTAAAACGCTCAGCGGTAGCATTACAAGTATCTACTGTAGCTACTCAGAAAGCCTCTTGTAGTACACTTGGTCAAGCGTGGTTGAATATCAAAGGAGGTACTGCAAGCTATACTTATGGTTATGTAACCGCAGGTGGAGCTTATAACCCAGCGGTAATGACAGGCACTACGCAAGCTTCTACTTACATCAACTTGCCAGCAGGTAACTGGGATGTATATGTAAGCGATGCTTATGGCTGTATACAGCACGCTGCTGTAACCATAGGAATGTTTGATGTACCAAGTATATCGGATGTTACAGCCTTGAATTGCCAAGCCTATAACAATATAACAGGTAAGATACCAGTGAGAGTGACCCTCAACCAGATAGGTCAAGGTAACCACTATTACACCTTAGATGGTAGTGCTGATCAGCCTGTGGTTTGGACAATAGCTAATCAAGCCTTTGAGGTAGAAGTAAGCCCATTAGTAAATCACACTATCGTTGTGAAAGATGTGAATGGTTGTGCTACTAGTACAACATTCAGTACTACGGCTATCATCACTGCTACGGCTACCGTGAGCAAAGTAAAAACGTGTGCTACACCTACGGCTGAAATAACCGTAGTAGCCACTGGAGGTACAGGTGTATACAGCTATACCTTAGAGCGTTTAGATAACGGTTCGTTAGCAGGTGAAATTATTAGAGAGAATGTAGCCTTGCCAGCAGGTGGTGTGGTAACTATTACCAACCCAACTGAGGCTGCTACCTACCGCATCAGTATATTTGATGCAGAAACACGCGATTGTCCCATCGTGAAAGAAGTTCAAGTGGTAGACCCAACACCTATCGACCCATCGACCATAGTAACTCAAGCTTATAACGAAAAATGTAACTTAGGTCTCACAGCTACCCCAACAGGAAGCATAGACGTAGCTATCCCTACCGACCCTGATACCTATACATTTAGAATTACAAGTGCCATAGACTTAACCGATGGTAGCAACGTAACGGTAACTACTACGCCTTCAACCGCAGGAACTCATAATGCTACCTTTACACAGCTACGAGGTACTACGCAAGGGGTAAGATACCAAATAACCGTTACTAATAGTACAGGTTGTACCGCAATGGTAGAAACAATACTTACTTCACCAGAGCCTTTGAGCTTTGATGCAGATGTTCTTTCAGCTACTCAATATGTATGTGAGGGAGGTGCAGGAATGACTACACCAAAAGTAAGTGTAGATGTAACTAAGATACGAGGAGGTATACCTCCTTATACTACTGAGTTCTTTGACGGAGCAGGTAATAGTTTAGGCACAGGTACTGAGTACACCTTAACAAACCTCAATGGAGGTAGCTTCTACGTAAGCATAAAAGACGCTTCGGGCACTTGCAGTACTAATACCGCCAGCGTAACAGTAGCTCCTGCCTTTGCTCTTACCTCAATGAGCATCACCACAACTACCTCAGTAACTTGTGTGGTAGATGAAGTGATAAATATTAGCTTAACGGTAACGCCTACTTATATAGCAGGCACTCCATTGCGCTATACTATCCGAGGTACTGATAATGGATTTGTGGCTATTACTTCTACTACTGCTACTACCCTTAGTGTACCACTTACAGGTTCAAGTGGCTTTGGTAATAGCAATTATACAATAGAAGTAATTAACGAACGTACAGGTTGTAGCATTACAGGGGTACACAGTATCAGACAACCTAATACTTTTGCGATAGAATCAACTAACCCAGTGAGAGCGATTTGCCATAACGACAATGGTTCTATCACACTCGGATTAGTGGATACAGACCTTTCTAACGGCGATCAATCAACAAATGGATATACTTATACCATTACCTCAGTGGGAGCTACAGTAGCTACTTCTACTTCGGCAACGATACCAGCAGGTACACGTAGCTTTACTGTGAACTTGAAAGGTGGTTCTTATGATATTGAAGTAACAGTGAATGGAGTAGGATGTAAAGTACCGAAAACACGCTTTACTATTCCTTCTAACCCTGCTGAGATAGAAGTGAGAGATGCTCGACAAAAAGTATCTGTCGATTGTGCTAATAAGAACGGGGTAGCAGCCTTAACAGTAGTAGGAGGTCAAGAAACCTTTACTGTAACACTTACTCCTGTAGGAGGTGGTACTCCACACGTACAAACTAATGTGAGAGCAGGTGCTCCAGGAATTGAGTTTGGTGGCTTAGACGCAGGTAGCTATATTATATCAGTAACCGATGCCTTAGGCTGTGCAACTGCTACAGGTACTTTGAGTGTGACTATTGACCCATATAGTGGTATCAATACCTCTACTATTTCAGTAACCACAACCCCAATCACTTGTATTGATGCTGATGACGGTACTCTTAAAGTAACAGGTGTAACAGGAGGAGCACGTCCTTATCACTATATTTTAGTGAGAACATCGGCAACGGGCAGTGATTTACCTGAAATAGCTACTAATGAAGGTGAAGCAACCTTTACAGGTATTAAACCAGGTACTTACCGTGTGGATATAGTAGATGCTAAGAACTGTTCAGTAACCGTAGCAGGAAGCTATACCTTTACGAATCCACAACCTATTACTGCTGATATCGATGTGACTAACTCAACCTTCTTTACTTGCTATGGTGAGAATGGAGGAAGTGTAACAGTTCACAATATCGCAGGCGGTACAGGTTCTTATACAGTAAATATCGTGAGAGCTGATAATAACCAAAAGATAGACGGACGCTCAGGAGTAACAGCAGGTTCATCAGAAACGTTCTCAGGATTAGCTCCATCACCTAAGAACACTTATTATCAAGTAGTGATACAAGATACTAATAAGTGTACGATGACTAAGACACTTAGCTTTACTGTAGAAGAGTTCCCTGATATAGCTATAAGCTATGTAGAACAAGAAGGTACTTGTGAAATGAATACGAATAACTATGTAGACCATTTGATAGTACGTTTCAGAAATACAGAAGTAGATTACTCTAAGATAACTTATAGTCTTAACGGTACGGCAAGTCGTACAGCCTTTACTCGTACGGTAGGTAATATAGCTTATATCGATAACTTTGATAGAACAACCCGCACTCAAACTATTCATATACATTACACTGCGGTAGCTCCTATCACAGGATATTGTACAACAAGCAAGACCTTTACGGTAGACCAAATCACTCCGCTTGTATTGAGTCAGGTAACCAACACTACCCTCAATACGATAGAAGTGATAGCTACAGGAGGGGTAACTAGCACAGTGAAGGGCTATACTTACTACTTCAACGGAGTAGATAGTGGCGATAACCGTATATACAAAATTAAGCATAATGACCCTGAACGAATAGATAATGGCAGACGCATTAAAATCATAGAAGTGAAGGTGGAAGATGCACAAGGTTGTGTACGTACAATGACGATAGAAAAAGAATATCTTGACATTGAAGTACCGAACTTCTTCACCCCAGATGGCGATGGAATTAACGATGTTTGGAAACCTAAAAACTTAGACAACAACGTGAATGCTCGCTTCTACATCTTCGACCGCTATGGTAGACGTGTAGCTCTGCTCAAATCAGGAGAGGGTTGGGATGGTAATTACGACGGTCGTAGCTTACCAGCTGGTGACTACTGGTATATCATTGAGGTGAACGATGAATTATACGACAAACGTGAGTTCTATGGCAACTTTACATTATACCGATAATCGTTAATAGTTTTCATAACTAAAAAGAGCTGTTCAGCAATGAACAGCTCTTTTTTATTAATTTATTATGGGAATTCAACGTAAAAAGAGTAAAGCTAAAGCCTTAAAAAATCAAACAAGTAGAAGCTTAGCTTTTTAAGACAAATTGATTAAAGAGGCTTGATTGCTTGGAGACCTTTGAGAGGAATGGAGAGTATTGGAGAACAGCAGACAAGTGTTTTGTGGATTGCTCACCTTTGCCACTGGATTTTAAGAACAATAAAAATACAGCTGTAAATCATAAAATAGATAACCCAACAAAGATTTCTGTAAAATACAATATATTATAACAAATTTTTTCGTAACTTTGTAGCATAACTTTAAAAGCAATATAACTATGAAAATCAAAACATTTTTAGCACTACTGCTATTGGTGATAGTGGGGTGCGGTTGCTCAAAAGCAGACAAGGATACTTCTCCTGAGGCTGTGATTGTAAGAGAAATTCCTCAAGAGCAACTCTTGGGAATTAATCTTGAGAAAGATACTCTAAAAGTAATCCAGAGTAGGAAAGAATTACAAGATTTGTTTCCTAATCAGAATCTAGGAGAAAGAACTATTTTTAAAGAAATAGATTTTTCTACACAGACTGTTTTATTAGGAAGTAAGTTTTTTGTTCATACTTATGGGGTGAAATCTTACGATTTTAGAAAAAAAGGGAATAATGAGTATACTCTCAAAGTTGGTCTTTCGGATACATTTTTTACTCAACCAAGAGTACTTTATTATGGTATTATAGTGAAGAAAATATCTGACAATGCTAATATAAGTTTTAACATTCAAAAAAATAATTAAAATGAAAATAAAAACATTTTTAGCACTACTGCTATTAGTAATAGCGGGGTGTGGTTGCTCAAAAGCAGACAAGGATACTTCTCCTGAGGCTGTGATTGTAAGAGAAATTCCTAAGATAACAGTTTATTTGGGTGATGAAAAATTTGGCACCTATAAAGTGATACAAAATAGAAAAACATTGGATAGTGCATTTTCTAATGTAGAATTTAGTACTCTTGAACAGTTTAAGGATATAGATTTTACAACAGAAACTCTTTTATTAGGATATGATAATTATGCTAATCAAGCTGATTTTCATTTCCAATTCGTGAAAATAAAGGCTAATAACTATAGTCTAACAGTTAAAATATCAGGATTGGCAACAAAACCTGATACTTTTCTCTATGGTATTGTTGTTAAGAAACTACCTAACAATGCTAATGTAAGTTTTAATATTCAAAAAAGTAATTAAAATGAAAAAATGTATATTACTATTAAGTTTCTTTTTGCCTATATTTTTAATAGGGCAAACTGTTAATGAGTATTTTTATTACTACAAAGTGTAACTTTTAATATTTAAAAAAGATAGAGACATGAAAACAAAAACATTTTTAGCATTATTACTATTGGTAATAGTGGGATGCGGTTGCTCAAAGACAGGAGAGATAAAACAAAAGATATCTCCTACTATAGACAAAGAAGTAGAAACATTTCTCTCTACTAAAATTTCAAATAAAGGAGAGAAGTCTAATTATTTCAATAGAATTGATAAAGATTCTATTCTTATTATCAATTCAGAAAAACAGTTGGAAGAAATATTTAATGATACAACTATTCCTATTGTTAATTTTAATAAATATTCTCTTTTGATTGGACAAAAAAAAATGCCTAATCTTTACTATACAGTGAAAAATCAGTTCATAGAAAAGGAAGGTACAAACAGTACTCTTTTTTTAGAAGTTTCACTACCCAAAGAGGGACATTATCCTGCTTTTAGTTGGCTATATTATTGGGGAATATATCCTAAAATAGATAACAACACAAGAATTTCTTTAAAAATTAACAATGAAAATTAAAAGCTATGAAAGTACAAACATTTATATTTTTAGGTATTACTTTTTTATTTAATATTGCTTTTTCTCAATATTATGATAAACAAGCTAGTGTAGTAAGTAACACCAATGGGAAAGTGACTTTACTACAAGAAGGGAGTTTTTTTTACTTTAAATAATCAAATTGTAACGGTTAAATTGCAAGATAATAAAACAATACCTTCTGATATAAAAGTTATTAGGGCAAACATATTAGGGTATTATGATATTGAAGTCCCAAATAACATATCTTATGAGGATTATATGAAATATTTAAAGTCTTTACAATTATTTAGTGTTATAGAGTATAATGCCATAGGAAAGTATAATGAAGAAATTAAAAGTAATGATTCTTCAATTGATAAACAATGGTATTTATCTCGAATAAATATATTTAATGCCTGGAAGTTTTCTTTTGGAGATGAAAACATAAAGATTGGAGTATTGGACTCAGGATTAGATTGGGCACACAAAGATATTGGTTTAGGAAGAGATTCTTATCAAAATGTTTATCTAAATCCTAATGAGGATTTATGGAAAGATAATAACAATCCTTCTACAGGGGATTATATAGATAATGACAGAAATGGCTTTATAGATGATTTAAAAGGATGGAATTTTATTACTCAGAGCAATGATGTTAGAACAACAAATAGTCACGGAACACAGGTATCAGGGATTATATCTGCAAAAACAAATAATGCAGAAGGAATTGCAGGTATTGTTGGGGGTAATAAAAAGAAAGGAGTACAAGTTATTCCTGTTTGTGTTGGAATTTTTGCTCCTGAAAGTTCTATATTAGATGATGCAATTATTTATGCTGTAAACTCAGGAGTGAGAATTATACAATTAAGTCTTTCTGTTCTCAAAACAGATGCTATTGAAAAAGCAATAGATTATGCTAAACAAAAAAATGTTTTAATAATATGCGCATCTGGAAATGATTCTTCTAACAATTTATCCTATCCATCATCAAATGAATATGTAATTGCAGTGGGAGGAATAGATAGAAATAATAGAAGAGCTCCTTTTTCTAATTATGGAAATAATTTAAGCGTTGTTGCCCCTGGAATAGATATATTTTCTACTGGTCTTAATAATACATATTTGTCAAGTGATGGAACTTCTTTTGCAGCACCTCAAGTGTCAGGAGTAGTTGCCTTAATACTCTCAGTAAATCCTGATTTAACAGTTAAACAAGTAGCTGATATCATAGAACAAACTGCACAAAAAGTAGGAGGTTATAACTACCAAAACACTTATACTCGTCCTAATGGCACTTGGAACAATGAGATGGGTTATGGGTTGGTAGATGCTTATAAGGCTTTGCAGAAAGCCACTATTGCAGGCCCTGATGAATTTTGCTTGAGAACAGATGCTACTTTTGAGTTAATAGCTCCTATCCCTAATGATGCTACTATTAAATGGGAAGATCCTGAATATAGATTGGAAATTGTTTCAGGACAAGGTACTAAAAGTTGTGTGTTTAGAGGTACCTATTGGGATGGAAATAGAACTATTAAAGCTGTTGTAACTTATAAAGATGGCACTGTAAAATCTTTTGAAAAAGAGGTTTACGTGAGATACCAAGGAAATTGGGCTAACGCTCAATATACTATCAAAAATCACCCACAATCACCTTATGGTACTCCGTGTTGTGATGGTTCCCCAAAAATAATAAAACACGTAATATTGGATGATTATATGGGAGGAGCGTCAATAAAAGTAGAGTGGAAAAATACTATTGTTTACAAAGACCCCAAGGACAATTTTGAATTTAGAGGTACAAATAGGGAAGAGGAATTTGTAGCTAAACGATATACTGCTGATCCTCTTGTTGTGGAAACGAAAATGAGATATATATCAGACTGTGGTACCCCTACAAAATGGTCTAATACTATAGCCCGCTATTACGGAGCAATACACCAAACTTCATTTAGGTCGGCTTCTGCTTATAATAGTCCCGTTAAAAGCACAAATGAAGATATTCCTGTATATGAATTTTTCACGAATAGGACTTCGACTTTGCGTGTTCAAACAGAGGATTTACAGCAATGGTTGGACGCTAAATATTCAGGAAAAGAGTTAAACGATAAAGAGCTCCAAAAAGTATTATACTACTTAAATAATCGCGATAATTTAGATAAAATTGGAGTTAAAGTATTTGACTTTTCGGGTAAGAGAATTTTACAAGGAGATTTAGATTTCGGCAAAAGCTTAGATTTTAATATGTCGAGATACGCAAAAGGATTCTATATTATCATTTATGAGTTTGGGTCTATTTCTAATGGTAAAGTTATTTATAAGCCTTAAGGTAAGTAAGTATAAGGTTTAATGAAATTTTGTTCTAAAAGAAGTGTCGCAAACGACAGATTTGAAATAAAAATTAGTTACAAATATAAAAGAAAATAGAGCTTCATTTTTTTTAAAGTCTCACACAGAGCGGATAAAAAGAGCTGTTCATTGTTGAACAGCTCTTTTTTATTAAACTCATCGTAATTGAGTTATGAATACAATAACTTGCCTATCTATTTGTTTAGTAAAATTGCTATGCAAAGTAGTGCTGAGAATATCGCTACTAAAAGGGTAGTGGGAGCAGGTACTTTTATCGCTAAAAATACTGTAAAAAGTACTAATAGCACGTTTATAGCAAGTACATAACGAAAAGTAATAGGCAGTTGTAACTGATAGTGTAAGCCATTGGCTAAACCAGCAAAAATAAGGGCTAACCCTGCACTGAAAAACCAAAAGGCTTCTGCCGAAAGTTGGTCGTATTTCTTGAAACTAAGTGCTGAATGGGCTATGCCCAATAGCATAATTCCAATAATAGCAACCGCATAGAATGTTTTCATTGGTACAAAAGTTTATAATTACTTTGCAAAGATACGAATTGAAACTGAATTAATACCATAATACCAAAAATGTCAATAAAACTGATTAATATCAGAAATGTCAGAAATACCAATAATACCCAATCAATGACGGTGTGAGGTGTGAGCCACACAGGCAGGTGTGAGCCACACAAGCGGATAAAATTAGTAAATGAGTTAATTAGCAAATTAGCAAATGGGGGTGGGGAAATAAAATAATGTAGATTTAGAGAGTTTATAGGAAGCCTTATTTAATGATTAATGGTTAATGGTTAATGGTTAATTTGGGAGAAGCTTATAGAAAGCTTATAGAAAAGACAAACAAAATATCCTCTCCCCAGCCCTCTCCCAAGGAGAGGGAGTGTAGTAACGGAAAAGTGAGACGAACAAAAGACGAACAAAAGACGAACAAAAGACGAACAAAAGACGAACAAAAGACGAACAAAAGACGAACAAAAGACGAACAAAAGACGAACAAAAGACGAACAAAAGACGAACAAAAGACG